>JBDRFQ010000162.1:0-2604 GCA_043818685.1 Candidatus Eiseniibacteriota bacterium | reverse complement strand
AGAATAGGCCTCCAAGCACGATAAGCCCAAGAATGATGCCCGCCAGGACACGGGGGGTTCGCACGCGGATCACAAGACTCCGAACGGGCTTTGTCGGTCGTACAAACAAGCTAGCATCGGAGAGCACTTCATGGAGAGAGGCTACTGGAACCAGGACGGGAACCTGGGTCTCGGGGAATCGTTCGGACAGTCGAATGAGCTCGCGTCGCGCGGCCTCTAGATTCTCAATCGGTAGAACAATAGCCCTGAAGCCGGCGCCAAACGCCGCTCGAATCTTATAGGCCAGCGTGGTCTCCGAAACGGGTATCGCCTTGCCCCCTTCGTCCACCGAGCCGAGGATCACGACATCAGATGCCGGTGTTCGTGGCGACTTTCTCTTTTCCGCCGCCTCGAATACGAAGAAGAGCACCGCAAGCGCCAAGGCGAGAGAGCTTCCTCTGAGGTGCCAGTCGGCTCGCTGAAGTCGGATTTCATAGCTGAGGGCGGCGCGTTTGACTCCCGCCTCCTTCTGGGCGGCGCGCAGCGCATGGTTTGCGATCGACTCGATAGGATCGTTCTCCTGCCGTTCAATCCGCCAAACTGCTTCACCAGGCTTGCGAAATCCGCGATTCGCCCTTACAGAGAGCATCGCGGGAAT
Organism: Candidatus Eiseniibacteriota bacterium; assembly: GCA_043818685.1. Lineage (GTDB taxonomy): Bacteria > Orphanbacterota > Orphanbacteria > Orphanbacterales > Orphanbacteraceae > VGIW01. The sequence goes on along the minus strand of JBDRFQ010000162.1, from coordinate 1,967 downwards.
GGCCAACTCCGGCTTGTTGCCCAGGAACTCTCGACCCACAGGCACCAGGAGGACCGAGGCATGGAGTTCCGGCTCCGTGGAGTCGTGGGAGGCCATTCGAGTGTGCCGTATCGCCGCGATCGCACGACGGAACTCCCGAGTCATCTCTGTATCGGGCAAAAGCGGGGACTCAGAGACGCGCCGCAGGTCCGCAAGGAACTCGAGATCAGCCAGGTCGGGCGCCGTGCGGTTGAGCAGGGCGGTCATCTCCGGGAGCGCATCTTCCGTGTAGACGGGACTTCTGATGCCGGATTGGAGATAGAGGTCCAGGAAGACGTACCAGTAGAAGAGTTTAACAAGGGGCGATCTCGTATTCGCGATCAGGGCCCGCGTCAGGGCGCTCAAACGCTCCAGTTGGGGCGTATCCACGGCGTTCTAGGAGCGGTCCAATAAGTGGACCCAAACCAGATCCGAGGTATCAGCGTCGCAGGACAGAAGCATCTCCTGCCCTTCGGCAGGCAAAAGAAGGTGAGCGACACGATCCCCGATAACGGCTATTAGTGCATAGCGCGCACAAGGAAGATCCTCAAGTCGCATGGCCAGCATGAGGCGATCAGCATGGGATCCCGTGCTGCGCACACGCAGATGGGCCAGGGCGGGCCCGGAAGGTGAAGGGACTAGCTCGAAATGACTCTCCATGGTCGCGGCGATATCCGCATACCGGAAGGAAACGGATGCGAGCACCGGAGGGATCGAGATATTCTGTCCGAGGACTTCGCCCGCCGCCAGACCGGACAGCATGACGCGGCCTTCGACGTCGCTTGGAAAACACCGGTCCCCGACTTTCAGAACTCGGAAACGGACGCGTTCAGCATCCTCGCTCACAAAGAAAGCTGTTACCCGCCCATCGGAGTCCACCCTGAAAGTGACGACGAGCCGACTCTCCTCGCCATAGAAAGAGGGAATCACAGCCGCATCCGATGACCTCTCCGTGTCAGCGGCCATCAGGACCGGTTCTTCCTCGACCAAAGGGTCGAGGAAGGAAAAATCCAGCTCATGCCACCCCCCGTAGGCCGCCCGGAGCCTTGCCTTGATCGCGTCGAAGGGAGGGATTTGCAAGCGTGCTTCCTGAGCGAGTATGTCGGAAGACGCCTCATCTGAAGGGTCGCCCACCACGAGGCGGCATTCCAAACACGCTCGTAGATGAACGCGAATAGCCTCAGCTCTCTGCCCAGACAGAAGGCCGTCGACCCATTGAGCCAGCTCAGAATCGTCGGGACAACGCATATCTACTCCTGCTTTCGTGGGGATCTCCTTCCACCTGAAGAAGCCTCCGGCGAGCCGAGATCTAACACTTCTGATGACAGCAGCACATGGAGACGTTCCCGGAGCCTCTGCATGGCAACGGCCACGGCCCCCTCCTTCATGGTAAGTTGTTCTCCCATTTCCTCATACGAGAAGCCATCTAGGCGAAGGCCTAAGAGCTGTCGTTCGCGTTCGAAGAGCCGGTTGAAAACCCTCTCGAAGCCAAGAAGGACATGGGGATCCCCGCATGGAGCTGCGGATTCCGTCTCAAGTGCGGCGAACGGATCCACTGACGGATCTGTGTGGGGGAGGGGTCTTTTCCTGATCCAGCGCAGGGTGAAGTGCCGGAAGCAGACCCTGAGCCAGCTGTCGAAACGCGAGCCAGGGCGAGGCTGGTAAGTGCGCAGGACCCGGCATCCGTCGGCAAAGAGGAAGCAAAGGAAATCCGGGACAATCTCGCCGACCCAGTCTGGAGGGAGGCGGAAACTGAGGATGCATGGCGGAAGCAATTGCCGACAACGGGCGTCGAACGCCCGCCATGCTGGATCCTCTCCGGCGATGCACCGCCCGACCAGGTCCCGGAGATCTTCCTCGTCCGGGGTAAGAATTATGGCATCTTTGCCAACTGGCATATCGGCCCCTCAACGCCGCCAAATGTAACAGTCGAGCCGATACGAGTCTGT
>JBDRFQ010000161.1:0-2478 GCA_043818685.1 Candidatus Eiseniibacteriota bacterium | reverse complement strand
CTCCGCCTCCTCGAGAACGACCTCCTCACCGGGCCGGGCCGGTTCTTCGGTCGGCTCCACGATCGGCGGGGCGACGCGGCTCGCGCACCCGGCCAGGAGGAGAAGAAGCGCGACGGGGAGGACGAGCCTCATCTTCATCGGGTTCTCTCCGCGTCAGATTCCGGACCGGGCGCTCCGCTCGAGCGCTGCGAGCCACTCGCTTGCCTCGCGGAGCGACGGGTCCACCCGGACGGCGAGCTTCAGCTCTTGAACCACGCGCTCGAAGTCGCCCCAGCGATTATACACCATCGCCTTCCCGTAGTGGGCGATGCCCGCCCCGGGGTTCAGCTCGAGAGCCTTGTCGTATTCCCTCATCGCTTCGGGCAGCTTGCCCCGGGCGTAGTACACGTTCCCCCGGTTAACGTAAGGATCGGCAAATCCCGGGCTCCCTTGAATCGATCTCTCGTAGCAGCGGAGCGCGCTGTCGAGATCTCCCTCCGTTTCCGCCAAACTGCCCAGATTGTTCCATGCGGGGGCATGGTCCGGGTCGACCGAGAGGATCGTGAGGTAGAGCCCCCTCTCCTTCTCGATCCGGCCGAGCTCGCGGTAGTATTGAGCGAGACGGAGCATCGCGTCCACGTTTTTCGGATCGATCCGGAGGGCTTCCTCGAGGTCCTGGCGGGCCTGGTCGCGGCGCCCCTCCTTCGCGCGGACCCGCGCCCGCACGACGAGCTCGTGAGCGAGAAAGCGGTCTCTCGGGTCGGGGAGGTCCCCGCCCGCTTCCCCCGCCGACCGCGGGGCGGCATATCCGAGGCTCTCGAGCATCTCTCTCTGTTCCATCGTCAGATCCGGCGCTGCGGGGTACCCTGCCGGCTCCTCCGCGACCCGCGCCTCGATTCGAGCTCCGAGCTCCCGCACGATCTCCGGCTCGGAGCCGGCGCGGCTCTCCGTCTCGCGCGGGTCGTTCGCCAGGTCGAAGAGCTCGTCCCGGCTTCCGCGCACCAGCTTCCAACCCCCGAACCGCACGCTGCGGAGCGGCGCCCATCCGTAGCCGATGTTCCCGTAGAGCGACTCGCCGAAGAGCGGCCGCTCGGCCTCCTCCTCTCGCCCGTCGAAGAGGGGGAGGAGGCTCCTCCCGGGCCAATCCGGATCGGCCTCGATCCCGAGAAGCGCCGCAAGCGTCGGAAGGAGATCGACCGTCTCCGTTGGGGCGGCCACGATCCGGCCTCTCGGCCCGTCCGGCAGGCGGAAGACCCACGGGATCGCGAGGGTCGTTTCGTAGAGGAGGATTCCGTGCTCGGACTCGCCGTGTTCGCCGAGGCCCTCCCCGTGGTCCGAGAGGACGACGACGACGGTGTTCTCGAGAAGCCCCCTCCGCTCGAGCGAGTCCAGGACAAGCCCGAGGTGGAGGTCCGCGTAGGCCGCCTCGCCCGCGTAGCCGTCCCCCGCGGCCTCCGCGAAGGGAGGAGGAGGCTCGTAGGGGGCGTGAGGATCGTAGAAGTGCAAGAACGCGAAGAACGGTTCGTTCGTCTCTCGACCTTCGAGCCATTGGAGGAACGAGGAGGCGACCGAGTCCGCTCTCCGCTCGAGGAGCCCATGGAGCCCCCTGTCCGGGTTCTCCCAGCGGTCCTCGTACGTCTCGAAGCCCTGGTCGATCTGGAAGGCGCGGGCGAGCACCTGGCTCGCAGCGAACCCGGCGGTCCGGTAGCCGTGGGCGGAGAGCCTCTCGGCAAGGGTGGTTTCATCGAGCGGGAGGGGCGTGCCGTTGTGCCGGGATCCGTGCTGGGCGGGGTAGCGCCCCGTGAAGAGGGTGGCGTGCGAGGGGAGCGTGATCGGAACGAAAGCGGACGCGTTCGCGAGAAGGACTCCCTCGCGGGCAAGCCGGTCGAACGCCGGGGTGCGGGCGCCAGCGGCCCCGTAGCAGCCGACTGCGTCCCTGCGGAGCGTGTCGATCGTCACGAGGAGGAGGTTCGGCTTCCCCGGCAGGTCTCCGGTCCCGCACGCGAGAGGAAGGAGAAGGACGAGGAGAAGCGCGCGTCTTTCCATGCGGCCATTGTATCCGCGGGGACGTACGTCCGGCAAGGCTACCGGGGCGAGGCGGCCCGCCTCCGGAGATCCTCGATCATCGCCCGGGCGGGCGCGAACGACGGATCGGCCCGGAGGGCGAGCTGGAGCTCTCTCACCGCTCCCTCCAGATCCCCTTTCCTTAGCAGCGCCGCCGCCTTTCCGACGCGCGCCCACCCGAAAGAGGGGTCGGCGCGGATCGCCCGGTCGAAATCCTCGAGCGCCTCGTCCGGAAGGCCCTTTTCCAGAAGGACATTCCCGCGGTTGTACCAGGGCTCCGCGAGGGAGGAGTCCGCCCGGATCGCCCTCTCGTAGCAGTCCAGCGCGGCTTCTCGGTCTCCCGTCGTCCGGGCGAGGAGGATCCCGAGGTTGTTCCAGGCGAACGGGCGCGACTCGTCCAGCGCGAGGACACGGCGAAGGAGCTCCTCCTCGCGG
>JBDRFQ010000160.1:0-6031 GCA_043818685.1 Candidatus Eiseniibacteriota bacterium | reverse complement strand
CCCCCCCCCCCCCCGCCACCGCCGGCGCGGAGTGGCACGGGTTCGTCGAGGGGGCGTACGGGCTCCGGACGGCCGAGGACCCGGCGTTCGACGGCGCGCGGGACTACACGCTGGAGGAGACCCGGGCGCAGCTCCGGCTCGGCTCGTACGGAGAGCGGGGCGACGCGTTCCTCCAGCTCGATCTCTTTCAGGACCGCGCCGCCTCGAGCGAAACGGACCTCGAGCTCCGCGAGGCGTATCTCCGCTTCGGCGCGCTCGCCGATCACCTCGAGGTGAAGGCGGGCCGCCAGGCCCTCACGTGGGGAACCGGCGATCTCATCTTCGTGAACGATTTATTCCCAAAAGATTGGGTCTCCTTCTTTGTCGGGCGGGAGGATCAGTATCTCAAGGCGCCGGCCGACGCGGTCCGCCTCGGGATCTTCGGCCTGCCGTTCGACCTCGATGTGGTGGCGGCGCCGGGCTTCACGCCGGACCGCCTTCCGGACGGGACGCGCCTCTCCTTCTACGCCCCGCCGTTCGTGACGGGCCCGCCCGCCCTGCCCGCGGAGACGACCGAGAACGGCGAGGTCGCCCTCCGCGCCTCGCGCTACGCGGGGAGCGTGGCGCTCGCGCTCTACGGGTACAAGGGGCGCTTCAAGACCCCGGCCGGCATCCGCGCCGACGGCGTTCCCTTCTATCCGAACCTCGCCGTCTACGGCGCGAGCGCGCGCGGGTCGGGAATCGTCGGCGTCTACTGGATCGAGGCGGGCTACTACGACTCGGAGGAGGACCGCGCGGGGAGCGACCCGCTGGTGCCGAACTCGACGGCGCGGCTCCTCGCCGGATACGAGAAGCAGCTCGGCGGCGACTTCACGCTCGGCGCGCAGTGGTACGGCGAGTTCATGCAGGACCATGACAAGCACGCCGCGGGCGTGCCGGCAGGAACGTGGGCGGGGGACGAGCTCCGGCAGATCGCGACGGTGCGTGCCGAGAAAATGCTCCTCTACCACACGCTCCGCCTCTCGCTCTTCGCGTTCTACTCGCCGACGGACGAGGACCTCTACGTCCGCCCGTTCGTGAGCTACAAGGTGAGCGACGAGGTCGAGGTCGCGCTCGGCGGAAACCTCTTCGAGGGAAAGCGCGACGACACGCAGTTCGGGCAGTTCGGCAAGAACGACAACATCTACACGCGGATCCGTTATACATTCTAGGAGAGAGAGGACGATGACACAGAAGGAGGCCTTTCGAGCAATGGTCGGCCTGATGATCGTGGGGAGCCTGGCGCTCGGCGTGCTCGTGACCCCGTGGGCGTTTGTCTTCACCGCTTTCATCGGGCTCAACATGTTCCAGTCCGCCTTCTCCCGCTTCTGCCCGCTCGACAACCTCTTGCGGAGAACCGGGATGGCGGGGTGCCCGGAGGCGAAGGCCCCGGAGAGGATCCGATGAGAAAGGTGGCGCGTATCCCTATGAGCGGATGGATGATCATCGCGGCGATCGCGATCTACTTCCTGCTGGTCTGGGTGGTCCTGCCGCGGCTCGGGGTCCCCACCTGAGCAACCGCCTTCAAGACCGAGTGTCGGTCCAAGCCGCACGAAATCGAACAGTCGAAAGAGCCCGAGGTGCACGAAAAGGGCAATTGACGTTCCTCCAAAAGGGCGCTATCCTTTGGAATTGCAAAGCCCTAGGAGGACAGGCCATGCGTGCTCGACGTCTCTTTCCCGTTTTCTTCGCTCTCGCGCTTCTCTTCTCCGCGTGCTCCGACAAGAGCGACAACCCGATCGATCCGGTCGATGAGACCGGCGTCCTGAGGGGGCGGGTCGTCGATTCCTCCGGCGAGGCGGGCCTCGCCGGGGCGACGGTCCGCATTGCGGGGACGGACCTCGTCGCCGTGACGGCGGAGGACGGCTCGTTCGAGTTCACCGGCCTCGGCGACGGGGACTTCACCGTGATCGTCGAGCCGCCCGCCGGCGGTTCTCATCGATCGAACCGCGTGGGAATCAGCGTTCATTCGGGCCAGACGGTGACCGTCGATGTCACCTGCCTTCCCGACAGCGCCACGGTCGGCGAGATCGCGATCTACCCGGCGTCCGCCCGCTCGGGCGTGCTCGAGAGCGTCCACTTCTACATCGCCCCCCGCTGGTGGGACGCGAGCGGCGGGGAGGATTTCGCGGCGACCCCGCACCGGCCCACCTGGTCGATCCACTCGCAGAAGCCGATCGGCGTCATCTCGCGCGAGGGGATCTTCATCGGAACCGCGGTCGGTCGCGGGCAGGTGATCGCCTCCTTCAGCGAGGAACTCAGCGCGGCCGCGGACATCGAGGTGGTCGCCGACGGAGACGTGGCCAGGATCATCGTGCATCCGCCGTACCGCCTCCGGGTGCCGGAGGGGGAGAGCCGGTATCTTGCCGCGTACGCGATCAACGGCGCGGGCGAGATCGCGAGCGGCGTTCCGTTCGTGTGGGGCGTGGAGCCCGCGGCGCTCGGGACGATCGAGCTGGTCGAGGACCTTACCCCCGAGGAGACGGAGGCGATCTTGCGGGGCCTCCTTTGGGGGAACGAGTGGTACGGGGGCGCGACGCGGCCGTACGAGATCGACGGCGGTCCGGCGGTCGGAGGCGACAGCACGATCACCGATCCTCCTCCCCCCGACGACGGCGGCGACGAGCCGCTCCCGCCGGGCCCGCTTCCTCTGGGCCTCGATCTTTCATCTCTCAGCATCGTGAGGTTCACGGCGAGCGCGGCGGCGGGAGCGGAGGCGCGCGGCTGGATCACGGTGCGTGTCGAGGGGGCGGACTGGAGGGAGACGGTCGAGGTCGCGGTCGTCGCGCGCGGGACCCTGACCGCGGTCCGGCTCTATCCCGACGAGATCACCCTCTCGCCGGGCGAGGCGTTCGCGTTCTTCGCGTACGGCGAGAACGAGTGGGGCGAGCCGCTGGCGGACCTCGAGTACGACTGGTCGATCGATCCGATCTCGCTCGGGAGCGTGGAGGAGATCGATCCTCCGTGGATGGGTCCGGGCGGGGATCCGGATGATCCCGATGACAGCGGGGGCTTCGGCGGTTGTGAACCGGCGGACAGCGCGTGGCCCCCGGGGCCGATGCCGCCCGACGGCAGGCCGGTGCCTGGATGGGGAGGCGGCGCGCTCTTCACGCCGGCGGAGCTGGGCGAGGGGACGATCACGGTTCTCGTTCACGATCCGGTCGCGGGGGTGACGATCGAGGAGAGAGCGGCGGTTCATGTGGCGCCGGCGCCCGTCCTCGATCACATCGAGATGAGGCCGAACCCGATCGAGGCGCGTCTCGGCGACTCGCTCTTTGTCGGGGCGGCCGCGTACGACACGCGGGGCGACATCGCGTGGGGCGCCGAGATCCGCTGGGAGCTCACGGGGAACGCGGGGGTCTTCGTCCCCTACGACGGGCCGCACGTCGCCGAGGAGGACTCGATCTTCCCGCACGGAGAGCCGCGGGGCCCGAACGGCGGCCCGGGCGACCCGACGGATCCGAACCCGGGCGACGGCCGGTCGTTCGGCACGGCGTTCGGGTTCTTCCTCGCGAACAACCCGAACGGAACCGGCGAGCTCCGGGCGATCGCGGCGACCTCGGACGGGCTCGAGGTCGAGGCAGCGGCGCCGATCACAGTCGTCAACGGCCGTTGAGCGGCCCCGCGATCGTTCTCGAGGGGCGCCTCGTCCCGGTTCGCAAGATCCTCTGCGTGGTGAGGAACTTCAGCGCCCACGCGGTGGAGATGGGGGCGCGCATCCCGGGCGAGCCGGTCCTCTTCATGAAGCCGCACACCGCCCTCGTCCGCCCGGACGGGGGCGATCTCTTCGTGCCCGAGTCGTTCGGCCTCCTCCACCACGAGATCGAGCTCGCCGTCTTCCTCGGAGGCGGCGGGAGGGATCTCTCGGTGGGGGAGGCGGAGCCGCTCATCGCCGGTTACGGCGCGGCGCTCGACCTCACCCTTCGCGAGCCGCAGACCGACGCGAAGAAGGCGGGCGAGCCGTGGATGCTCTGGAAGGGATTCGACGGTTCGTGTCCCGTCGGCGCGTTCGCCGCCGCGGAGAGGGTCGAGGACGTTCGGAACCTCGGCCTCGCCCTCGAGGTGAACGGGGGGCTCCGCCAAAAAGGCCATACATCAAGAATGATGTTCTCGCCGGCTAGGATTCTCGCGTACACCTCGCGCTACATCACGCTCGAGGAGGGGGATCTTTTCCTCACCGGGACCCCGGAGGGTGTCGGCCCGCTTCACGACGGCGACGAGGTCGCCGCCCGCATCGGCTCTCTTCCCGAGCTTCGCTTCACGCTACGGCGCTGACCGCCCCGGCGGGCGCATCTTCCTACGAGCCGGAAAGCCGCGCGCGAAGCTCCTCGCTCGTCTCGTACCGCCTCGCGATCCACTCCGCCCTCGCGATCATCGAGATGACGAGGTGGAGAAGAACGTCCTTCTCGTAGAGACCGATCGGTAGGAACGAGACGTACGCGGGGCCGGGCCACGGATGCGGGCACCACGATCCGAGGGAGTGGGAACGGAGGTACGAGGTGCGCTCGAGCGAGTTGAGATCGAGCGCGAGACGCGCCTGGGCGTGGCGCTCCAGACGAAACGGAAGGTGAATACGAAGAAGCACGCCGCTCCCAATCTCCGGGTGGCGCGCGCTCATCGAGACCTCGAGCCGGGCGGAAAGGCCGCCCGGCGCGTCGTACCCGCCATGCGGCCCGAAGGGGATCTCGGCACGGAGCGAGAGAGGGCCGATCGATGGGAAGCACCCGGCCTTTCCCGTGATCGTGTCGCCGATCTCGGCGAGCTCCGCCTGGTCGTTCCACCGGGACGCCGGTTCGCCGCCCCCGGCGAGCGCGCCCACGAGGCTGACCACGTCGTGGCGCGCGGCTCGCCGACCGGACGCCGGGTGCTCGCTGGTCGCGGGCGCCGCGCGGAGGGAGCGGCCCATCGCATCGACTGAAGCCTCCGCCTCGCGCGCCGCGAGGGCGGCGGCCGCCGAGAAGACCTTGCTCACCCACTCGAAGTTCTCCTTGTGAACGCACGCTCCCGACCAGAGGCGGAGCGCCCCGTCTTTGCACCGAACGAAACCGGAAAGCGCCGCGTTCCCGGCCGCCTCGCCGATGAGCGAGAACGCCGCGTCGTCCCTCGGGAAGGAACGAACGAAATCGGTCTCTGCGTGCACGCAGCAGACGGTGCGGCCGTCCTCCTCGAAGGGCCGGTCCGCCCAGACCCTCTGCGCGAGGCGCCCTCCCCACCAGGCGAAGCCGCGCTCCTCCCACACGCTCCATTCGGGCTCGATTCTCAGGTGCTCGTGGACGAAGCGAACCGCGGCGAGCCCGGGGTCGGATGCGATGCTCAACTCGTCCTCCTCGTGCGGCGCGCCCGCGCCGCCTCTTCGATAGACATCTGTGCCGGTCAATGGGCGGGTAGAGCAGGCGGCGTGCCGATCCGCGGGAGGTCCGGGCGAGGAAGAGGATCGTCATTCGGCAAAGGGGTTTAGATGGCCCGGTCCGAGGGTTCGCGCGGTCCGTGCGAGGATCGATTGCCCGCGGGGCAGAAATCTGCTTGCACTAGAACAAGGAAACTTCTAGCCTCTGGAGGCCATGTTCAAACCCATCCTGTTCGCCTGGATCGGCCACGCGGACCTCCGCGGGCCGCTGGAAGAGAAGGAGAAAGGCGCGGGCCCGATCGCGCAGGCGCTCGCCGCGCTTTCATTCGACGAGGCTCATCTCCTCCACGACATGCAGGCGGCGGAGGCGCGGGACTACGCGGCTTGGCTCCGCAAGCGGACCGATGCATGGGTCGTTCTCCACCACGCGCCCCTCTCGAGCCCGGTTCACTTCGGCGAGATCCACGAGGCGGCGGTCCGCGTGGTCTCGGGGGTTCTGAGGGAGAAGGGCGCGGCGCCGGGGACTCCCGGCTTGGACGTCACCTTCCATCTCAGCCCGGGGACGCCCGCGATGGCCGCTGTGTGGATCATCCTCGGAAAGACCCGCTTCCCGGCGACGCTGATCGAGTCGTCCAGGGAGCACGGCGTTAAAACCGCCGCGGTCCC
>JBDRFQ010000159.1:0-7346 GCA_043818685.1 Candidatus Eiseniibacteriota bacterium | reverse complement strand
CCGGTGGCGGAAGATGTTCTCCACGACGACGATCGCGTTGTCCACCAGCATCCCGAGCGCCAGGATGAGGCTGAAGAGGACCACCATGTTCATCGTGTACCCGAGGGAGCCGATCACGACGAACGAGAGGAGCATCGAGAGAGGGATCGCGATCCCGACGAAGACCGAGTTCCGAAACCCGAGAAACGCGAAGAGCACGAGAATGACGAGAACGAGACCGCTGAAGATGTTGTTCTCGAGCTCGTGAACGACGTCGCGGATCTCCTTCGACTGATCGGCGACGACGGTGACGTGGGTGGTCGGCGGGAAGCCCGGGCCCATCTCCTCGATGATCGCCTTCACCGCGTCCGTGACGGCGATAATGTTCTCCCCCGAGCGCTTCTTGACGTTGATCGTGATGCAGTCGACGCCCCCCTGACGGGCGTACGTCGTTCTCTCCTTGAAGCCGTACCGGACCTCGGCGAGATCGCGAACGTAGACCGGCCGGTCGCTGATGCTCGTCACCACGAGACCGCCGACGATTCCCGGGTCCTTGAACTCCCCCGGGACGCGCACGGTGAAGCTCACGCTTCCGCCGTCGACGGTTCCGCCCGGAACGGTGAGGTTCTCGCCGGCGATCGTCTCGATCACGTCGGCGAGGTCGAGGTCGAGCGCGCGGAGCCGGATCGGATCGACGTCCACCTGCACCTCCCGCTCGAGCTCTCCGGTGAGATCCGCCGACAGAACGCCGGGCACCGACTCGATCCGCTCCTGGAGGTCCTCCGCGAGGTCCTTCAGACGGAGAAGGCCGTACTCGCCGGAAAGGTTGAGGAGAAGGACGGGGAAGTCCTCGAAGCTGATCTCGGTGACGTACGGCTCCTCGATGTCGGCCGGCATCTCCGCCTTCGCCTGGTTCACCTTGTCCCGGACGCGCTGCAACGCGGACTCGATGTCCATGTCCGGCTCGAACTCGACCTCGACCACCACGTACCCCTCGCCGGTGGTGGAGCGCAGCTCCTGCACCTGCCTGATCTCGTCGAGCTTCGTCTCGATCTTCTGGGTGACGAGCGACTCCATGTCCTTCGGCGCGACGCCCGGATAGACGACCTGCACGAGAATGATCGGAATCGTGATGGAGGGCGTCGACTCCTTCGGAATCGAGACGTAGGAGCCGATGCCGAGGACGACGATCAGCACGCAAAGGGAGAACACGACCGCTTTGTGGGTGATCGAGAAATCGGTGATCGTCTTCATGCGGACCTCACGGCAGAACCTCGACCCGCTCCCCTTCGACGAGCTCCCGGTTGCCGACGACGATGAGGGAGTCCCCCTCGGCGATCCCGCTGTCGATGACGGCCATTCCGGCGTAAACGGTTCCGATCTTCACCATCCGTCTCGCGGCGGCGCCCTCGGCCGCCAGGAAGACCGCGGGGCCGTCCTCGGTCTCCACGACCGCGTCCTGGGGAACGACGATCGCCCCCTCGTAGACGTCCTTGACGAGACGGACCCGCAGCGTCATCCCGGGCCGAAGCAGCGCCTCCTCGTTCGGGACGCGGACCTCCACGGTCACGGTGCGGGTCACGCGATCGACCTCGCGGCTCACGAAGGTGACCTTTCCCTCGAACGCCCGGTCCGGATAGGGATCGGCCGAGACGACCGCCTGTCCGCCCGGCTCGACCTTCGCGAGATAGATCTCCGGGAGGGGCACCAGGACGCGCATCGACCGGAGGTCGAGGAAGCGGACGAAGTGAGACATCGGGCTCGCGTAGTCCCCGACGTCGAGGTACCGGGTGTCGACGATCCCGGTGAAGGGAGCGCGGAGAACCGTCCGGTCGTGCTGAGCCTTCACGCTCCCGTATCGCGCCTCGCCCATCTCCCGCTCGCGCTCGAGGCTCGAGAGCTCGAAGTCGGAGATGCCCCCCTCCTGCTCGAGCGCCGCGCTGCGCTCGTGAAGCTCGACAGCGAGATCCCGTGCCGCCTTCGCCTCGTTCAACGAGGCGCGGAGGAGGTCGTCGTTGAGGCGCGCGATCCGTTCCCCTCCGCGGACCATCGCGCCCTGGTCGGCGAAGATCTCCTCGACCACTCCCCCCACCTCGAACACCAGCGTCGCTTCCCGATCGGCCCTGGCGGTCCCGATCAGGTTGAAGAAGTCGTTGAACGAGCGCCGCTCGACGGCGCTCACCTTGACAGGAGTCGTCGGCGGCGGTGAACCGTTCTCCTCGCCCTTCTTGCCGCAACCGACAAGCGGCAGGAGAACCGCCAGAACGAGCGCCGTCTTTCCTGCCCGCAACGAGCCGACCATTACCATTCCTCCCCCCAGGAGATTCCGACGAGCCGCATCCAGGCCGCCTGGGCCAGAACGGCGTCGTGGATCGAGCGCAGGTGGGCGACCCGAGTTCGCGTCAGGGCGAGCCGCGCGTCCAAGAGCTCGATCTGGGTCATGAGTCCGTTGGCGTATCGTGTCTCGGCGATCGAGGACGCCTTCTCCGCGTACTCGAGCGACTTCGAAGAAGCTTCGAGCCGCTTCTCCGCGCTCTCGATGTCGAGCTCGGCGGAGACGACCGCCTTCCGAACCTCCTCCTCCGCCTCGAGGAGGCGGATCTTGGCGACCCGCAGGTCCGCATGGGCCTGCCGGATCCGGGAGGTCGTCGCCCCGCTCGTCCAGAGCGGGAAGGTCATGTAGACCCCTCCCGCGGATGAGGTGGTCCGCTCCTCTTCGGAGAACCGAAGATCGTCCGAGTTCCCCGAGAACTGATACTGCCCCGTCAGATAGAAGTTGGGAAAGCGGTCCGCCTTCACGACGCGGAGGTTCTGCTCGAGGAGGAGCACGCGCAGCCTGAGCGACGCGAGGTCGGGGTTGTTCTCCACCGCGCGGGTTCCCCGGGCCTCGAGCTTCTCGGGGAGGAGAGGGACGTACTCGAAGTCGCCGCGAACCTCGATCGGGCTCCGGACCTCGAGCGCGAGCGCGATCTTGAGGTCGTTCCGCGCCCGGTCCGCCTCGGCCTCGGCGGCGATGACCGCGGGCTCCGCCTCGCTCGCGTCGACCTCCGCGCGAAGAACCTCGAACTCCGAGGCGAGGCCGCGCTCCCGGCGAAGCTTCGCCTGGTCGCGATGGCGGATCGCCTGTTCGCGAGCCGTGCGGTACACGCGCGCCTCCTCCTCGGCGAGAAGCGCCCGGCAGAAGAGCCCCTTCACGAGCAGGACCACGTCCTGCTCCCCCGCCTCGACGTCTTCTCTCGCGGATCGGTTGTAGAGCTTCGCCGCCTTGAGGGCGGCGCCGACCTTGCCGGCGAGCCAGAGAGGCTGCGAGAGCGAGAAGGTCGCTGAATAGTCGTAGCGCGAGCCGACCTCGATTCGAATGTTCTCGGGCGAATCCTCGCCCCCCCCTCCCCCGTTCAGCGTGTCCTCCTCGCCCATGGAGGGGAACCCGCCGAAATAGAACGACGGGAGCTTGAAGTTCCGGCTCACCCTCCCCTCGAGCCCCACCTGGGGAAGGGCGCCCGCCCACGCCTCCCGAACCCGGTATCGCGCCTTCTCCTCCTCGACGCGGGTGGCCTGGAGATTCCGATTCGCCTCCACCGCCGCGGCGATGCACCGCTCGAGGTCGTAAACGTCCGCCCCCTGCTCCTCCGCGCGGGGAGCGGACGGCCCCGCGCCGGGCGCACCGAGGAACAGCGGCAGGAGAGCCAACAGGATCGGAAGGGTTCTCATTCGCAACTCGCTACAAATTAATCAGTTACAGTTGTACGGCGCCGCATGAAAAAGGAGGGAGACCCTGCTCCCTCTCCATCAAGGACGACCGAGCCGGGGAACACAAGTGGTTAGAATAGTCCAGGACGCGTCCCGGGCCAAGCGAAAATCCCGCAAGGACCGCGAACCGCCGCCGGTTCTCCGCGAGGAACCGTTGGCCGCGCGGGCCGGATCCGATAGAATCGGGCCCTGAGCGGCCGAGCCGGAGAGAGGAGTCGTGACCATGCCGACGCGAGGTCCTTTGTACGAGGAAGGACATCTGTTCGTCGCCGCGGTCAGGATCGTTGCGCATCGGGAGAGCCGCCCCCCCACCGTGGAGGAGATCGCCGAGCTCCTCGGCCAATCCCGGGAGATCGCCTATCACCTCGCGAGGGGTCTCGCCGAGAAGGGTGTGCTCCGTCTGCTGGCGAACCCGTTCGAGACGCACGTCGAGATCGCAGACCATCTGGCCGTCGAGGAGCTGCCCCGCGAGGATCACGGACCCGGTATCGAAAAGGACCTCCGCGAGTTTCAGGAGCGGAAGAAGAAAGACCACGACGACATGAGCGGCTTCTTCTCGGGGCACGGCCGGGAAAAGAAGAAGGACGAGAAGCTGAGCAAGATGGAAGAGGAATTCCGCAAGTTCCGCAAGTCGAAGAGCCCCGACGAAGAGTGAGCCCCCGGCTCGACCGCCCGGCGGATCGAGGTCAACACATTTACATGTGAAGCTCGACGACGTCTCGGTCGATGAGACCGTGGTCCTTGTGCACCTGGATTCCCTGGAAAGCCCCTTCCCTCCAGAGCCGCGCGAAACGGAGCTTCTCTGCGAAGTCCTTGTGCACCGAGCGGCAGAGGTCTCCGACGGAGGAGTCCACGGGGAGGGTGAACGGCCTCTGCATGTCCGGCTTGTGGCCGGGCATTTTGGAGTAGACCCTCATCACCCGGAGCATGCGGAAGAAGAGCGCGGGGAGCGCATCGATCCCCTGCCCGGTCTCCGCCGAGACGGGGCGGAGCGGGAAGTCCGCGACGCTCTCCGGCACGCCGCGGGCGATGTCCGCCTTGGCGCCGGCAAGAAGGGCGCGCTTCGTGAAGACCTCGTCCTCGATTCGGCGATCCCACTCCCCCTCCGGAAGGAGCGCGAGGTGCGCGCTCTCCATGTGGGCGAGAAGACGGAGAAGCTGGTCGTCGGGGTCGTCTCCCGACAGATCGACCACGATGAGGACGCCGTTTCCCGAGCGCGGGATGTTCGGGACCCACGGCTCCATGTACTCGTCCGAGAAGGGGGGCGTATCGACGAGCTGGATCTGAATGTCCTCGAACGAAACCATGCCGGGGCGGGGGCGCTGCGTCGCGAACGGGTAGGGCGCGACCTCCGCCGGGGCGTTTGTGAGCGCCGCGAAGAGGGCCGACTTGCCCGAGTTCGGCTCCCCGACGATCACGACCTGTCCGGCGCCCTCCCGAGGAACGTGGTCGGGAGAGGGCCCGCGCCCCCCCCTCTTCCGCGAGCGCTCCTCCTCCTCTTCCACAAGGGAGATGCGGCGCTTGATGTCCGCCTGGAGCTTCTCCGTCCCCTTGTGCTTCGGGATCGCGGAGAGCATCCCGCGGAGAGCTTTCAGCTTCTCCTGCGGGCTCTTCGCTTCCTTGTATTTCTCTTCCGCCGCGAAGTACTGCGGAGTGAGGTTCGCCGGCATGTCGCTCCTCCGATTCATCCAGTATAATGGCGGCGGCCGGTCGTCTCAAGGAGACGGATCCGTGAAGGTCCGCGCGCTTCACTCCTGGAACCTCTCGTACCGCGAAGCGGCCGCGCTTCAGAAGCGGCTCGCGCCCAGCGTGATCCGCCGGGGAGGCCCGCGGAGCCCGAGCCTCGTCGCGGGCGCGGACATCGCGTACGACCGTGGGAAGGACCGCCTGTTCGCGGCGGTTCTCCTTTTCGACGGAGAGAGCATGAGCGTCCTCGAAGAGGTGTACGCCTCCGGCCGGAGCCGCTTCCCCTACGTCCCCGGTCTCCTCTCGTTCCGCGAGGCTCCCCTTCTCCTTCGCGCCATCGGGAAGCTCGGCCGGACGCCCGATCTCGTCCTCTTCGACGGTCAGGGAATCGCCCATCCGCGAGGGCTCGGCCTCGCCTCGCACGTCGGGCTCTTCCTCGACCGGCCGAGCATCGGCTGCGCGAAATCGCTGCTCGTCGGCGAGCACGAGGAACCCGGTTCGCGCAAGGGAGAGCACGCGGACATCCGCCACGAGGGGCGGGTGGTCGGATCGGCGGTTCGAACTCGAGACGGCGTTCGCCCCGTGTACGTCTCCGTCGGCCACCGGGTGGGGCTTTCTCAGGCGAGACGCCTCGTTCTCCGGTCCTGCCGCGGCTACCGGCTCCCGGAGCCGACCAGGCTCGCGCACATCGCCGTGGGGAGGATGAGGAGGGAGCTCGCCGCCCCGTGAGAGACTGAACAGAGAGCGCGCCTCCGGCGTATGCGGGAGGAGAGATCACGCCCGATCGTGAGAAGGAGAGGGTCGACGTGGACGAAGAGAGAACCGAAATCGCGGCGGGTCCCGCTTGGGAAGCGAGGGAGTCGCTCGGTGCGGGGCGCGCGTTCCTCGCCACCGTTCAGGAGGTCGCGCTTCGCCCCACCCCCTTCTTCCGAAATTTCCGGCCGACCGGCAACGTGCTGGACGCCGCGCTCTTCGGCATCGGCATCATCGTGGCCACGACGCTGGTCCAGGTCGCCTGGAGCTTCGTCGTCACGCCGATCCCGTTTCTCATTCTGTCGAGGGAGGGGATCTCGCCCGGCTTCCCGGTCGCGCTGGCCCTTTTCTCTTCATGGATCAAGATCCTTGCCGCACCGATCGCGGCGGCCCTCGGCTTCCTCGTTCTCGCGGGGCTCTTCCACGCCGGTCTCGTTCTGCTCGGCGCCGCGACGAAGCCGTTCGAGACGACCTTCCGGGTCGTCTGCTACTCCATGCCGCCCCTTCTCCTCAGCCTTTTCCCGTTCTGCGGAGACTCGATCGGGAAGGTGTGGTCGCTCGTGCTGATGATCATCGGCCTCCGGGAGTGTCACAGGTCGAGCGCCGGCCAGGCCATCGTCGCCGTGCTTCTTCCGGTTCTCGTTGTCGGCGGGTGCTGCGGCGCGCTTCTCTGGACGGCGCTGATCGGCCGCATCCTCGCCTCCGGATAGACCGATGAGGGGACGCGCCGGAGAAGAACCGGGCGGTCGGTCGCTCGCGCTCGTTTGGGGACTTCTGTTCGGCGGAGCGGCGATCGGAACCGTGATCGGGGCCCGGATTCTCTCGGAGGTTTTCCGTTACGCCGTCCCCTGCCCCTTCCATCTCGCGACCGGGGCTCCCTGCCCGACCTGCCACGGACTCCGCGCGCTCGCGGCGCTCGGACGCGGGGAGATCGGCGCGGCGCTCGCGCTGAACCCGCTCTTCACGACCGCCGCAATCCTCCTCGCCGCCTGGGGCGTTCTTTCCGGTCTCCTCCTCCTCCTCGGGCGGAGGGACCCTCCCGGCGCCTTGGGCGAGCGGGGCAGGCTCGTCCTCCGCTGGGGAATTCCGATTGCGCTCGCGGCGAATTGGCTCTATCTCTTGATGCGAGAATGAAGTCGTTCCGGCCGGTCCGGAACGGGGAGGCATGATGGAACTCG
>JBDRFQ010000158.1:0-4981 GCA_043818685.1 Candidatus Eiseniibacteriota bacterium | reverse complement strand
GATGCGGCCTCCCTCTCCCTTCCGCCGGCCGATCGCGTCGGCGGCGTTCGCGAAGAGGGAAAGAAGAAGCTGGTGCCAGCGGGGCGGATCGATGAAGGCGACGGGGAGATCCCCGGCGAGATCCGTTTCGAACTCGATGTTCTCATAGGGCGCGAGGAGCCTCGCGAACGAGACGGTGTTTCGCACGATCCGGTTGAGGCCGGTTCGCATCGTCTGTACCGGCTGCACCGAGAAATCGGTGAGCCGAAGCGCGAGAGCCTCGACCTGGTGCAGGTAGTCCCGCGCGAGCGCGGAGTTGGCAAGGGCCTTCTCCTTGTCGCCCGACCTGAGCGAGATGTCCATCAGCTCCAGCCGCGTGGAGGCGAGCGCCAGGAAGTTGTTCAGCCGGTAGCCGACCTCGGCGGTCACGCGGCCGAGGGCGGTGAGGCGCACCTGGGTCGACTCGAGGTCCTTCTTCCCTGCCGCTTCCGCGGGAACCCCCGCCAGACCTCCTTCGAACCGTTCGAGACTGTCCGCGATCTGGGAAGCGATCCGGAGGAGGCGCTCCTTGGCCGCCACCTCCTTTTCGGTCTCCCCGAGCCTCGCCTCCTTCGCGAGATCGCGAAGGTCGCCGACAAGAGCGAGCGTCTCCCGGATTTCGGCATTCGCCATCGAAGTCTCCCCCCGAACAAGATTGCCCCGTTTCCCTCCGTATCGACCGGAGGGAAGCGGGGCTTGAGGGATGACCGGGGAGAGGCCCGGTGGGTCCAGATACCGCACTTCACGCGGGCTTGTCGGTTCCAGATACCGCACTTCGTGCGATATCTGGTGCCTAGCCTGGATTATGCATGCGCTTCTGTCGCGAGGACGCGGAGCAAGGGGCCGAGAGGCCGACTTGCCCCTACGCGCTTCGCGCTCCGGGACTCCCTCGCGGCACGTCGTCGGCCGCCTCCGGGGTGTCTCTGCTCGGTCGGACCTTCCGCTCCCGGAAACGTAGTCTCGGCTCTACGTTGAGGAAGCGGCGACGGAAAGAAGGCCTCGCAGGCCGCGATCTGCGGTCGCAGTAGGAAACGGGTGCATAATCCCGGCTTAGTTGCCGCCTCGGCGCGGCCTGCGGAAGCGCCGCCGGGAGCCGCGCCGTTCCCTCCGGCCGCCGAGCCGGTCGAGGGCGGAGCGCGCCGCCGACTGCTCCGCGTCTTTCTTCGTGTTCCCCCCGCCGTGTCCGATCACCTTCCCCCCGACGGAAACGTCCACGTGGAAGGTCTTCAGGTGGTCGGGCCCCATCTCCTTGCGGATCCTGTAGACCGGATGCTGCTTCCTCTCGCTCTGCACCTTCTCCTGAAGGAGGCTCTTGTAGTTCAGATGGTCCTTGTTTTCCGTGATCTCCTGCATTTCGTCGAGGATGATCCGGCGGATGAACTGGCCCGCCCCCGGAAGGCCCTGGTCGAGGTAGATCGCTCCGATCACCGCCTCGAGCGCGTCGGCGATAATCGACGCCCGCATGCGCCCCCCCGCCTCGCTCTCGCTGGAGGAGAGGAGGAGGTAGCGGCCGAGCCCGGTCTCCTCCGCCTTCTGCGCGAGGATTTGCCGGCTCACGACCAGCGATTTGATCTTGGTGAGGTCCCCCTCGTTCTCGTCCGGGTGCTTCCGGTAGAGATGCTCGTTGACGACCAGTCCGAGAACGGAATCGCCGAGAAACTCCATTCTCTCGTTCGACTCGACACGCTCGGCTCCCCTTCCGTTCAGAAAGGAGCGGTGAACCAGCGCCTGGTTCAGGAGCGAGAGATCGCGAAATCGGACTCCGAGTTTCTCCTCCAGCTGGCGGAGGGTCTCCCGGCGCTTGGCGTGAAGGGTTTCCGTGTCAATGGAAGCGGATGCTGACCTCCGGGAACGTAACCAGTGCCTTACTTTTTCCCACATGCGTTCGGTCTCGATTCATATCCCTCATGATTCGAACCTCTTCACAAGCAGACTCACGTTGTGACCTCCGAACCCGAGGGAATTGGACAACGCCGCCCGGACCTTGACCTCGCGAGCCGTGTTGGGGACGTAATCGAGGTCGCACTCCGGGTCGGGATGCTCATGGTTGATTGTCGGCGGAATCACGCCTTTCTCCACCGCCAGAACGGCCGCGACGAACTCGATGCCCCCGGCGGCTCCCAGCAGGTGGCCGGTCATCGACTTCGTCGAGTTGACGTGGATGCGATCCGCGTGGGCGCCGAAGGTGCTTCGGATCGCCCGGGTCTCGATCTTGTCGTTCAGGGGGGTCGACGTCCCGTGGGCGTTGATGTGCCCGACCTCCTCGAGCGACAGCCCGCTCTCCTGAACCGCGAGGGACATCGCGCGCGCGGCCCCCTCGCCGTCCTCGCTGGGAGCGGTGATGTGGAAGGCGTCGGCCGTCGAGCCGTAACCCGCCACCTCGGCGTGGATCGCGGCCCCGCGCTTCTTCGCGTGCTCGAGCGTCTCGAGCAGCACGACGCCGGCTCCCTCCCCGACGACGAACCCGTCCCGTTCCCTGTCGAACGGACGGCTCGCGCGCGCGGGATCGTCGTTCCGGGTGGAGAGCGCCTTCATGGAGGCGAAGCCGCCGATCGCCATCGCGGTGATGCTCGCCTCGGCTCCTCCGCACAGGACCAGGTCGGCGTCCCCGGCCCGGATCAGGCGGAACGCCTCGCCGATCGCGTGCGCTCCGGAAGAGCAGGCCGAGACGGGAGAGAAGTTGGGCCCCTTCGCTCCCAAGCGAATCGAGACGTTGCCCGAGGCCATGTTCGCGATCATCATCGGGATGAAGAAGGGACTAATGCGGCCCGGTCCCTTCTCGATCAGCAGACGATGCTGCGTCTCGAACGTCTCCATTCCGCCGATGCCGCTCCCGATCAGCACGCCGAAGCGGTCTGCATCTATCCGCGAAGGGTCGAGCCCCGCGTCGTGCGCGGCCATGTCGGCCGCGGCGACCGCGAACTGAACGTAGCGGTCCACCCGCCGGAGTTCTTTCGGCGGCATGTACTTCGAGCCGTCGAAATCCTTCACCTCTCCGGCGAAACGGACATCGAAGCCTTCCGCGTTGAAGCGCGTGATCGGGCCGATGCCGTTCTTCCCGGAGACAAGGGCTTCCCAAGCGGCCCGCACGTCGTTCCCGATCGGACAAACCGCTCCCAAACCAGTAACGACGACGCGAGGTTCGTTTCCCATACACCCTTCCAAGAGAGAGAAGATTGCCCCGGTCTACTGCGCCGCGTGTGTCTTCAGGTAGTTCACGGCGTCCCCGACCGTCGCGATCTTCTCCGCCTCCTCGTCGGGGATCTCGATGTTGAACTCCTCCTCGAGAGCCATGACGAGCTCGACGGTATCGAGGGAATCCGCGCCCAGGTCATCGATGAAGCGCGCTTCCGGCGTCACCTGATCCGCGCCCACGCCGAGCTGCTCCATGATGATTTCCCGAACTCGTTCTTCATGCTCCATGTGCCTCACTCCTCTCCTGCTCCCGCCCGCCACCGCGGGGGAGCTCATGCCATGACCATTCCGCCGTCGACGTGAACGACCTGTCCCGTGATGTAGCCGGAGGCAGGGGAAACGAGAAACGCGACCACCTCGGCCACGTCCCTGCTCTCCCCGAGCCGCCTCAAGGGGATCAGGTCCATCAGGCTCTGACGCGCCTTCTCGGAGAGCACCTCCGTCATCGCCGTTTGGATGAAGCCGGGAGCGACCGCGTTCACCGTGATCCCGCGCGAGGCGAGCTCCTTCGCCACCGCCTTCGTGAACCCGATGATCCCCGCCTTCGACGCGGCGTAGTTCGCCTGGCCCGCGTTCCCCATCACGCCGATCACCGACGCGATGTTCACGATCCGGCCGCCCTTCGCCCTGAGCATATGACGCGAAACCGCTTTGGTGAAGTTGTACGTCCCTTTCAGGTTCACCGCGATGACCGCGTCCCACTCCGCCTCCTTCATACGAAGAAGGAGGGCGTCCCGGGTGATCCCGGCATTGTTGACGAGGATATCAACGGCTCCAAGTTTTTCCAGCACTTTTTCGACGCACGCATCGACCGCCGCCCCGTCCGCGACGTCCACCGGGAGGGCGACCGCGCGCCTCCCCATCCCGCGGATCTCTTTCGCCGTCTCCCCGGCCTTCTCCTCGTTCACGTCGACGACCGCCACGTCCGCCCCCATGCCGGCCAGGGTGAGCGCGATCGCCTTCCCGATGTTCTGAGCCGCCCCCGTCACGAGGGCGGTCTTGCCGCCGAGCACGCCGGGCGCCCAGGATGTCTTCTCTCCCGCTTCCATGCAGAGCCTCCTCCGGCCGGCCCCTACTCCGGTCTCGGGCCGACCGCCTTCCGGAACGACTCGGGCCCGTCCACGCTCTCCACCTCGAACGACCGGTCGATCTTTCGCGCGAGCCCCTGAAGAACCCTTCCCGGCCCGACCTCGTGGAAGCGGGTGAAGCCTTCGTCCTTCATCCGGCGCATCGACTCCTCCCAGCGGACCGCCCCGCGGAGCTGGCGGACGAGCGCGTCGCGTAGGTCGTCCCCCTTGGCGAGAGGGGCGGCGTCCACGTTGACGACCACGGGGACATCGGCGTCCCGGAACGGGGTCGCGCGGAGCGCCTCCTCCAGCCCCTCCGCCGCGTGCGCCATCAGCTCCGAGTGGAAGGCACCGCTCACCGGGAGCGGGACCGCCCGCTTGGCGCCCCGCTTCGTGGCGAGCTCCATCGCCTTCTCCACCGCCCCCACCTCCCCCGAGATCACAAGCTGCCCCGGGGCGTTGAAGTTCGCGGGCTGGACGATCCCGGCCTCCTCCGCCTCGCGGCAGACCTGCGCGACCTCCGCCTGCGAGAGCCCCATGATCGCCGCCATCGTCCCCGGCCGGCTCGTTCCCGCCTCGAACATCAGCTCCGCGCGGCGCTTCACGGCGGCGATCGCGTCCCTCGGCTCGAGCACCTTCGCGGCGACGAGCGCCGAGTACTCGCCGAGGCTGTGCCCCGCAACGATGCCGGGCCGGACCCC
>JBDRFQ010000157.1:0-12510 GCA_043818685.1 Candidatus Eiseniibacteriota bacterium | reverse complement strand
CCCTTCGCTTCCAGCCTCGGAACCGGATACCATGGGGTGAGGAATCCGGCTCCGAACATTCATAATAGCTCAGTCGCGGGCGGCGCGCGACGGTTCTGGCGCATTGACGCCGCGCTCGAGCTCGCGATAGCTTCGGGGAGTTCGCGCCCCGCGATCGAGGGGGCGCGCGGCCCTGACGGGGTCGGGAAATCAAGTTCCGCGCAACCAGTGTCTGTCCCGACCGCCTCACGCGTGGAGACGAGCCCGATGACGGACCGATTCCAGCCGTACGTCCCCGCGGAGAAGAAGATCCCCGAGGCGACGGTGCGCGCCGTCGTGCTCGGCGTCCTCCTCGGCCTCGTCATGACCGCCGCGAACATGTACATCGGGCTCTACGCGGGGATGACCGTCTCCGCCTCGATCCCCGCCGCGGTCATTTCGATGGGGATCCTCCGGGGCGTCCTCCGGCGGGGGACCATTCTCGAGAACAACATCGTGCAGACGGTCGCCTCCGCGGGCGAGTCGCTCGCCTCCGGCATCGTCTTCACCGTTCCGGCGCTTGTCCTCACGAGCGCGTGGCACGAGTTCCGCTTCTGGCCGGTCACGCTCATCGCCCTCTTCGGCGGGCTCCTCGGCGTTCTCTTCATGATCCCGCTCCGGCAAGCCCTCATCGTCGAGGAGAAGGAGCTCCTCTATCCGGAGGGGATCGCCTGCGCGGAGGTGCTCGAGGCGGGCCAGGAGGGCGGCTCGGGGATCCGCACCGTGTTCGGCGCTCTCGGCTTCGGCGCGCTCTTCAAGCTCTTCACCGGCGGGTTCTCGATTATTCGCGGCACCGTGGAGGGCGCCGTTCAGGCGGGTCGCACGATATTTTATATGGGAAGCGACATCTCCCCCGCGCTCCTCGGCGTCGGCTTCATCGTGGGGCCGAACGTGGCGACACTCGTCTTTCTGGGCGGCGCGATCGGCTGGTTGGTCGCGATCCCGATTTACGTCGCGGTCCACGGCCTCCCCGCAGGGGTGAGCCCGGCGGACCACGCGAACGCCGTCTGGGACTCGCAGATCCGGTTCCTCGGGGTCGGCGCGATGATCGTCGGAGGACTCTGGTCGATCGTGAGCGTGCGGAAGGGGATTGCGAAGGGGCTCGGCGGCGGCGTCTCAGGAGCGGTCGCGGGCGGCGCGCTCTCCGAGCTCCGCACCGAGCGGAGCATTCCGATGAAGCAGATCGCGCTCCTGCTCGCTCTTGCGCTCCCCGTCCTCTTCGGTCTCTACGTTCACCTCGCCGGGAGCCTTCGAATTGGGCTCGCGGCGGGCCTCGTCCTCACGGTCGCCGCCTTCTTCTTCGTCGCCGTCTCGAGCTACATCGTCGGCCTCGTCGGAAGCTCGAACAACCCGGTGTCCGGGATGACGATCTGCACCCTGCTCTTGGCGTCGGCGATTCTCCTCGCCCTCGGCCTTCGCGGAACGACGGGGGTTATCGCGGTCCTCGGCATTGCCGGGGTCGCCTGCTGCGCCGTCGCCACCGCCGGCGACGTCTCCCAGGACCTTAAGACCGGCTATCTCGTCGGCGCGACACCCTGGAAGCAGCAGTGGGCGGAGGTCGCCGGCGTGGTCTCGTCCGCCTTTCTCATCGCGCCGGTTCTCACCGTTCTGCACAAGGCCTACACGATCGGCGAGGGGCTCCGCGCGCCCCAGGCGACGCTCTTCGCAAGCCTCACGAACACCCTCTTCCACGGCGGAACGCTCCCCCGGGGGATGATCGCGTGCGGGGCGGCGATCGGGCTCGCCATCGGCCTCCTCGATCTCCAGCTTCGGAAGAGCGGCCGCGGCTTTCGCGCCTACGTCATGCCGGTCGCGGTCGGCATCTATCTCCCCCTCTCCCTCTCGACGCCGATCCTCCTCGGCGGAATCGTGAGCCTCCTCACCCGGCGCCGTCTCCGGGGAAGGGATGCGAAAGAGAGGGAGGCGGCGGGGAACCGGGGGCTTCTCTTCTCGTCCGGTCTCGTGGCCGGCGAGGCGGTCACCGGAGTTCTCCTCGCCCTGATCATCTTCCTCGGGAAGGACCTTCCCGTCGTCTGGATCGATTCGGCGCTTCTCTCCCTTCTCCTCTTTCTCGCGACGATCCTCCTTCTCGGGTTCGCGACGCTCGGGAGAGAGGGAGGCGGGAACCGGTCTTGAGTCCGCGCTCCTCTTGCCTTATCCTCACCCCGACTCGGGAGGGTGAGGATGGTCCCCCGCGGGTGGAGGTTCCTTTTCGCATGCTTCGTCTCGCGACGACGGTTCTGTTCGTCCTGTTCCTCTTCCCCCTGATCGTTTTCGCGGAGACCCCGTCCGCGGTTGATCCGGCTCTCCCGGCCGCGGGCGACACCGTCTTCCCGGGTTCCCTTGCAGCCGGCGCCGACACGGTCGCCGCACCCAAGACGCGCTTCCTTCATCGAATCGTCGAGGCCCGCCGTCTCATCGAGAAGGAAATCGACGGCGCGGCGGCGAAGCCGCTCGAGAAGGCGCGTCTTCTCGTGATGATCGGCCGTCTCGAGGAGGCGGACCGGGTTCTCGACGCCGCCGGCCCGGCGACCGAGGCGGAGCGCCGCGACCTTCTTCTTCTTCGTGCGGAGGCCCTCCTCAGGCGCTACGCCTTTGCCGAGGCGGAGAGCTTGCTCGCGCGCGCCGAGCGGATCGATCCCGCTTCTGAGGAGGCCTTCCGCCTCAGGCTGACGCTGCTCGAGCGGCGGGAGGACCTGGGGCGCATCGACGCGATGACGACCGCCAGGCTCGCGCGACTCCCCGGCTCGGTCGCCGCCCTGCTCGGCCGGGCTCTCCTCGAGTACCAGCTCCTGCGCACCGACGAGGCGGAGAAGAGCTTCGAGGAAGCGTTCGCGCTCGCTTCACGGCCCGAGAACGGAGTGAGCGCCCTCACCGGTCTCGCTCGGATCGCAGAAAAGAGAGGGAACTACGAGAACGCCGCGGCGCTCGCGGCGCAGGCACTCGACGCGGGCGCGCCCGACCCGGAGCTCCTGAACGCGATCGCATCCATCCTCTTCCGGCTCGGAGAGAACGGCGAAGGGATCGACGTCGCGCACGAGGTCCTCGAGTGGGACTCGTGGAACGAGCAGGCGCACTACTACCTCGGCAACGGATTCTCGAAGCGCACGTACTCCGAGCTCGAACGGGCGTTCCCCGATGTGTTTCCCGACACGGCCGCCCGGCCGCTCCTCGAGCAGATGCGGGACCTCGTCGCGTCGGGCCGGCGGGGAGAGGCGCGGACCCACATCCGCGCGTTCCGATCGACCCGCCCGTCGCTGGTCGAGCCGGACCTTCTTCTCGGCGCTCTCTTCTGGGAAGAGGGGAAGTACGATTCGGCGATCGCGCGCTTCCGGGGGGCGCTCCGGACCTGTCCCGAGCACGGCCGCGCGCACAACGGATTCGCCAAGGCAATGGAGGGGAAGCGCCTCCGGGCGAGCGTGAACCGGGACCGTATCGAGAGGGAGTTTGCCGAGGCCCCCTTCCCCGAAATCCCCCGGATCGAGGAGTTCGTGACGAACCATCGATCGCTGTCCGAAAGGCACAGGAAGCGCGTCGCGCTCTCCGTCGAGCCCTGGGCGCGCTTCGTTCCCGTCTTCGTCGAGGCCGGGGCCTCCGTTTACATCAAGCCTCTCTACGAGCGCCTTTCGGAGACACCCCACCAGCAGGTTCTCCGGGACCTCCGCATCTCCTACGATTCGAGGCTCTGGGACGATGTCCGCGGCTGCGGGGGTTTTCACACGGTGACCGGGATCGAGGATGTCGAACGATCGATCCACCGGAAGTACAACACGCTTCTCCACGAGCTGACGCACCAGGTGCACTACGTTCTCACGCCGGACGAGAAGCGCCTGATCCAGGAGACGTATCGCGCGGCCAAGGAGAAGGAACACGCGGGAGAGAAGCGCTTCCTCTCGCGCTACCAGGGATCGAGCGTCTGGGAGTACTTCGCCGAGGGGATGAACTCCTACCAGAGCCCGCGGAGCGGCCCGTACGACGTTCGCGAGGTGGTGCGCGAGCGTCTCGCGGAGATCGACCCCGATCTCGAGTTCCTCATCGAGAAGGTCGTGGCGGACACCGCGGTCGCCCGCTACTACGCCCCGGCCCTGGTTGCCGCCGCCTACGACCGGATCGAGAACGGCCGGCCGGGGGAGGCGTTCGACCTTCTCGAGAAGGCGCTCGCGCGCTCTCCGGAGGACGAGGGAGGCCTCTGCGCGCTCTCCTACACGCACCTTCTTCTCGGCGATCCGGGGAAGGCGGTCCGGGCGGCCGGGAACGCGATCAAGGAACACGAGAACGCGCCGGGGCCTTGGCTCGAGAACGCACGCGCCGTCTTCCACGAGTCCGGCTCCTATTCGGATCAGATCGCGATCCTGATCCGCGCGCGGGAGAAGGTCGAGTCGAGCCAGCGCTATCTCATCGAGCTCGCGCTCGGCCGGGCGTACCTCGGGCGCGGCGACCTCGAGAAGGCGAAGGAATCTTTCGGCTGGGTTCTTCGCTATCAGGAGGACAACCCGGAGGCGCTCTGGGGGATCGCCGCCGCGGAGGGTCTCGCCTCCGACACGGCGGAGGCGAACGCGTTCTTCGTGCGCGCGATCCGGGGGCGGAGCGGGGTCGCCGAGCTTCGGGCGGACTACGCGCGCTTTCTCGTCCGGCACGGGCGCTTCGAGGAGGCGGAGAAGCAGATCCGGGAGGCGCGCCTGATCGAGCCGAGAAGCGCCGATGCGGAAGCCGCGGCGGGGCTTCTCGCCATCTACCTGGAGGACTGGCTCGAGGCGCGACGGAGACTTGCCGACGCGCTCGCGTTCGCGCCGCACAGCGATCTCGCGACGATCCTCCTCGCCCACACCTGGATCGCGACGGGGGACGCGGACCACGCCGAGGAGATTCTCCGGCCCGTTCTGGATGCGGTGGAGAAGGAGGCGCCGCCCGAGATCATTTATCTCGAAAGAAAAGGGGAGTACCGGGCGATTCACACGTATCCGGCCGAGGAGCGCTGGCTTCTTCACCGGACCGCGTCGGAGCTTGCCGCGGCGCGGGGAGACCCGGAGGGGGAGGAGAGGAGCCGCCGGCTCATGGGGCAGACCTTCCGGTAGCCTGTGCTCCGGAACCGGATGCCCCGGTGAGCGAGGTTTTTTGGTTCCGCATCAACGGAGATCAACCGATGTCGCGTCGATCGGCGGCCCGCTTCCACGGGTTCTCTCCCGAGGCGCTCGACTTCCTCGAGAACGTGCGCGCCCGGGACAGCAAGGCGTGGTTCGAGGAGAACCGGGAGCGGTACCGGGAGCTGCTCGTCGAGCCTTTTCAGGCGCTCGTTCTCGACCTCACGCCGGCGATGCGACGGATCGACCCGCGCTTCGAGCTCAGGCCGGCGGTCGGCCGGGCGATCTCGCGGATCTACCGCGACACCCGCTTCTCGAAAGACAAGTCCCTCTTCCGCGACAGCATGTGGATCGCCTTCAAGAGGCCGAGCAAGGAGTGGACCGGCGAGCCCTCCTACTTCTTCGAGATCACGCCCTCGTTCTACCGGTACGGCATGGGGTACTACAGCGCGTCGAGGGCGACGATGGACGAGCTCCGCGCGAGGATCGACGAGAACCCGGCGGCCTTCCGGAGGGCGATCGCGTTTCGGAAGAAGGGGAGCCCGTTCGACCTCCGCGGCGAGACCTACAAGAGGCGGCTCCCGAGCAGGCACGCGGAGGAGATCCAGGATTGGACACAGAGGAAGAGCTTCTACCTCGTCGCCGATCGTCCGATCGATAAAACCCTCTTCTCGCCGAGGCTCGCGCGGCTCCTCGACGGGGGGTTTCGCGCCCTCGGCCCGCTCTACCGCTATCTCAGCGCGCTTCGCTAGCCCTTGACCGGCGCGATCGCGAGCTTCCGAATCGGACGTCCCCACCCACGCGGTGCGTCGACGCAAGCGAGAGCCGGGATGGCGGTGTGGTAAACTGGGGATCGGCCAGGCAGCCCGAACCGTCGCCGGAATCGCGCATGGACTCATCGAGGAACGACACGCCCGGAAGAGCTCTCGCATCGAGTGCGGCCGCCGCGGCTCTTCTGCTTCTCCTGTCGGCCCCTCTCGCGTGCTTCGCTTCGCCCGCGGCCGGCCCTCCCCCGATGTCCGCGGAGGAAGGGCCGCGCTTCGTCTGCCTCGGCGTCCTCGATGGGGGCGGAGAGAAGGCCCGCTTCGCCCCGAACGATCTCCGCCCGGTCCCCCACGAGTCGCTTCCTCTCCTCCTCGACCGAACCGTGAGCGCCGCGGATTCGATCTACGTGGTCGGCCTCCACCGGACGGTCTACCCGTACATGGAAAAGGTGCTCGGGCATCCCGTCGGGATCGACACCTTGGTGATCGTCATCGACTCGACCCTCAACTGGGGAGCCTATTCCAGCGGGCGGGCGATCGTGATGCCCGGAATCGGCCGCGGCCTGTTCGCGGACTCGGACGGAGACGGATCGGTCGACGAGGACGGCTACGACGGAATCGACAACGACGGCGACGGACGAATCGACGAGGATCCGGACACCTCCCCCTCGTGGGACAACATGTTCATCCATGAAACGACCCACGCGTTCCAGCAAGGGCTCATGCGATCCGGCCTCGTCGCGACCTGGCTCATCGAGGCTTTCGCGGTGGCGAACGAGTGGTTCGTCGCCCGCGAGGCCGCCCGGGACGGGTGTCTCCGGCCGCTGAGGACGGCCGAGGGGGGGGCGGCGACCGCCTCTCTCGACATGGTCGACCAGGCGGGCGCGCAGGTCCTCGGCGGGGGCGGCCGCCTGATCGAGCGGGTCGAGTCGTGGACCTGCTACCGGAACGCCGGGGCGGTCCTGCTCGTCTCCGGCATCGCCCAGGGGCTCGCCTCCGGTTCGAGCACGCACCCGATCCGGCGGCTCGCGGCCGAGCTGGAAAAGGAGGGCCGCGATCCCGGGGTTCGCGACCTCTGGGCAGCCCTCGATCGCGCCTGGGGCGCGCCGATCGACGGCGTTTTCCCCCCGAGCCGATGGATCCGGGCCCGTCCCGTCGCCTGCCCCGATGTCCGGGAAGGTTCGTTTCTCGCCCTTTTCGCCTCGGGCTTGAACGGCGGTCTCAACCCTCCCTCCCTCCGCCTCCTCCATTTCGACCGGCGCAGGTTCTCGCGTTTCGAGATCCGCGACTGTTTCCGCGCGGTCCTCTTCACGAACACGAGGGGAGAGACCTTACGGGCGGCGCCGCGGTCGAACCTCGTCCATCTCCGCGAGCTCAGCCTCGCGCCCGGCGCCTATCTCGTCGAGGCGGAGGAGACGGGCTCTGACGGACGCGAGCTCCGCGCCCGAAACTGGATTCTCATGACGCCCTCAGGAGACGCCCTCCCCGTCGAATCGGGAAGGACGGCGGTCGTCTTCGTCGGGCCGGACGGTTTCCCCTTCGATCCACCGAATCTCCGAACAAACGGACGCGTCGTGGAGCGCGTCCCGGGGGGCGCGGTGATCGAGCTTCCGGGCGGCGGGACCCTCTCGCTCGGGAGCGGAGACCGGTTCCTCGGCGCCGTCACCGTGCCTGAGCCGCTTCCTCGCATGGCTCTCGTCCGCGCCGGGTGCGACGGAGGAGAGGGCGTGGTTGCCTGGAGCCCCTATCGCTGCGCGCCGGGCGAACCGATCGAGGTTTCGATACGGCGGGGCGAGTCCGCCCTCGACCCGGACGAGACGGACGTGCTCCTCCGCTTGCGGGCGGGGAGGCGCTCCCCGCCTTCGTATTTCCCGCTCCATCCGAGCGGGGAAGACCCCGACCTTCTCACCGCGCGGTTCCTCCTCCCGGAGGACGCTCCCTTCGTGGCGTTCGCCTTCCTCGCGGGCCGCTCCAGCCACGAGAACTGGTCGGACTCCGAGGGGCTCCTCGTGAGCTATGGAATGCGGCTCGACGGTTCGCGCGGCTCACGGCTCCTCTCGGCGCGCGTCGAGGGGGACCGTCTCGTTCTCGTCTTCGAGGAATGGACGAACCCTTCCCGGCTCCGCCTGCTCCGCTCGCCCGGACCCGGCCGGGAGTGGATCGAACGCCCCGACCCGCCGGAGCCGCTCGACCCGGGCTCGAAGGTTCTTGCATGGATCCTTCATGGGCGAATCGACGACGAAGAACGGTTCGAGGTTTGGGAGCGCGCGTACGCCGAGGAGCGGCTCCTCGCTGCTCTCGACGGGGGCGGCCGGCGGTCCGAGACCGGGGACGTGTCGTGTTCCCTTCCCCTGCCGAACCCGAGCCGGGCCGCGGTCCGCTGGTCGATCCGAGCGGTGAACGAGGCGACGGTCCGCTTCGCGGTCTACGACGCGAGCGGGAGAAGGGTCGACGGGCCGGAGGAGGTCCGGCTCTCGGCGGGAACGAACGAGATCACGTGGGACGGACGATCCCGCGGGCGCGACCTTCCTTCGGGTGTCTACTTCCTCCGCCTCAGCGCTCCCGGATTCGACGAGAGCCGCCGGGCGGTTCTCCTCCGGGACCGCTGAGGCTCGGCGCCGGACGGGAACGCACCCCCGTGCCCGCGGACGAGGCGGTTCGGTCCGAGCATCTTCAGTGAAGACGCAGCCGAGTGAGGCTCGTACCGGCGGCCTCCTACCGCGCGAGGTGCATCCGCCGGGTGTGGACCTCGTCGCCGGCCGCCATTCGATAGAAGTAGGTTCCGCTCGCGAGGGGAATCCCCGAGTCGGCGGTCCCGTCCCACGCGACCGCGTGAGCTCCGACCGCACGCCTCCCCGCGAGAAGCGTCCTCACCTTCCGGCCGGCCACGTTGTAGACCGCGAGGTCCACCTCGGCGGAAGCCCCGAGCGTGAAGCGGATCTCTGTCGCCGCACGAAAGGGGTTCGGACGGTTCGGGCCGAGCTCATGATGGAAGAGCGACGGGCGCGCGGCGGCGCTCCCCATCCCGACCGCACCCATCGGGACGAACTCGAAGCGCGTGATCACGACCTCCGCGCGCGTCTCCAACGAGTCCTGCCCGTAGAGCCAGAGGTTGATGCGCGCGTTCTCATACCCCGGATTCGGGACCCCGCCCCCCGTGTACAGCCACGACTCGGTCGTCCACGCCGATGTCGCGGGATCGACCCATCGGCTCCAGAAAAGCAGGGTGTCCGGCGCCCACGTGAAGCAGTGGACGCTTCGATCGTCCTCCCCGGTACGAATGGGGAAACGGAACCGGTTCCCGGCGACGGCCCACGGCTGCACGACGAACTGAGCGTTCGTGTCCGCTCCCGCGCTTCCCCATCGGGCGATCTCGATGTCGATCTCCCTGAACGCCGTGTCAGGATCGAGCGCGTCGAGGGGCGAGCAGTCGTCCCACGTGAACATCCCGAGAACAACGGCCGGATCGAGGCTGTCGACGCGCCCCCGCGCCCGGAACACATAGGTTCCGTAGCCGAACGATGTGTCCGCGATCACCTCGCTCGCGTACCAGTCGCCGCCGTGCGGAGCGATGCTGAGATGGAGTCCCTCGCCGTCGGCCCACACGTCGGCGAGGTCGTCGGAGAAGTAGTTCCCGCCCGGGCCGACCGGCCCGATGACTGTGTCTGCCATTTTCACGATCCAATCGATCCCCGAGAAGGCGATCCTCCGGCTCCCGAGGGGACGGCACGCGGCGGCCCACGGATGATCGAAAAGGGAATCGGGGAGCGAGGCGCAGGGAGTGCATGGGGGCGGATCGTATCCCGACGGAACGAGGAACGCGATGATCCTCGTGGCGTACTGATCGATCCCGCCTGTCGTGATGTCGGTTGTCCACGTGCTGTCCGGTTGGATCGGCGTGAGGGGGGCTTCCGAGTTCGGCTTGATCCACCAGCCGCCCGCGTTCTCGACGAAGATGTAGACGACGACGTTGTGGGCGGACGGGGAGGCCCCGTGCACGCGTCCGCGGAGATCCTCGAGACTCCCCCACTCGGGAACCGACGTGAGCTCGATCGAAGCGCCGTGTGCGGCCGGTGCGCCCGCCGCGGCCGCCAGAAGAAGCGCAAGCGCGCGAAGACGGTCGAATCGTTTCGAGATCATGCGGCCCACCGCACACCCCCGTGAAGCGCCGCCGCCGCTCCGAGGTCACGTCTCTCGAGCGAGAGGCGGATTGGAGGGACCGAGGAACGTGCTCGATTCTAACACAGGCGGGGGGCCGCATCAGCCCCGCGCGCAGTTCGGAGGACCCGGCCGTTCTGCTATTCTGGCGGGGCGCCTGATCGAGACGCGCCCCGTGGAACCGGGCCCGACGCCGGTCGGAGGAAACCAACACCGATGAACCGAGCACGAGCGGCCGCATTCTCCCTCTTCCTCCTCCTGTTCACCCTCTCGTGCGGGGACGAGGGGACTCCTCGCGAGATCAACGTCGTTCTCATCACCCTCGACACGCTCCGGCCCGACCGGCTCGGATGCTACGGACACCCGGACGCACGCACCCCCGCGATCGACCGGCTCGCGCGCGAGGGGATCCTCTTCACCGACGCGTGCGTCGAGGCACCCCAGACGCTCCCCTCGCACGCGACGATCCTCACCGGCGTCCCCCCACCCGTTCACGGCGTGCACCGGAACGCTTCGCATCCCCCCCGGGGCGGGATCGTGACCCTCGCGGAGCGGTTCCGCGCCGCCGGGTACCGGACCGGCGCGGTGGTCGCCTCCTTTCAGCTCGACGCGAAGTACGGTCTCGACCGCGGTTTCGACTCGTACGACGACGACGTTTCCGCCGAGTTCCCCGTTTACGACGTGAGGATATCCCGAGGGCCGAAGGCGGAGATCTTCCGCCTCCGCGCCGGGGAGCGGCGCGGTCATGCGGTGGTCGAGAGGGCCTCGGGGTGGCTCGATGCGAGAGCCGCGGGGCCGTTCTTCCTCTGGCTCCACTTCTTCGACCCGCACGTGATCTACGACCCCCCTCCCCCCTTCGACCGCCTCTATCCCGGCCGCCCCTATCCGCACAACCGCTACGACGGAGAGGTCGCCTACCTCGACCGCCGGGTCGCCGACGTCCGCCGCCTCCTCGAGGAGCGCGGTCTCTACGAAAAGACGATCTTGGTGATCCTCTCCGATCACGGGGAAGGGCTCGGCGAGCACGGCGAAACGTACCACGATCAATTCATTTATGAATCAACGGTAAGAACCGCGTTGATCTTCTCCGGGGGCGCTCTCCCGCCCGATCGCGTTTCGGCGGCGACCGGTCTCGCCCGCGGGATCGACCTCATACCGACGATCCTCGATCTCGCCGGGGTTCCGGGAGACGAAAGCCTGCCGGGGCGGAGCCTCGTCCCCCTTCTCCGCGGAGAGGACGGCGGCGAGGAGGTCGTCCACATCATGGAGACGTACGCGCCGGAGATCCACCGCTGCGCGCCGCTCCACGGCGTTCGTACGGGGCGGTGGAAGTACATCGAGGCGCCGACCCCGGAGCTGTACGACCTCGAGAGCGACCCCGGGGAGAGGGTGAACCTCGCCGGCCGCGAGCCGGAGAGGGCGGCCGAGCTCAGAAGCCTCATCGCCGGGAGGCTCCCGGAGGAGGAGCGGGAGAGCGGGACGATGGATCGCGCGACGCGCGAGAGGCTCGAGGCGATCGGGTATCTCACCGAGAGGGAACCGCCGGGGGACAGCGCCGAGGCGGGGATCGACCCGAAGGACCTGGCGCCGTACATCGACGGCTTACACGTCGCGACGATGCACTACACGCGGGCGGAGTACGACTCGGCCCTGCAGATCGTTCTATGGCTCAACGAACGGTATCCGGGGCGCACGCTGGTCTTCGAGAACCTCGCCAACCTCCACATGGCCCTCGGCCGGCTCGACGAGCTGATCGCGGAGTTCGAGGAGATCGTCGCCCGCCATCCCGGCTACGCGAACGGGTACTACTACCTTGGCGCGGCCCACATGCAGAAACGGGAAGACGAGGAAGCGATCCGGCGGTTCCGGGAGGCGCTCGCCGGGGACCCGAATCATCTCTTCGCGCGCTTCAACCTCGCCGCCATACTCGCGAGAAACGGCTGGCTCGACGAGGCGCTCGTTCAGTTCGAGAAGATCGCCACGACCGGCGCCAATGCGGACGCCGACCTCGCGGGAAAGGCCCGCGCCGCCGCCGCCGAGATCCGCCTCGCGATTCGCCGGGAAGCGGGCGGGTAGCGTTCCCTCGTTCCCGCGGGGCAAAGACCTCGCGAAGCGGCGAGACTCCGGCCGCCGAGAGCTCGCCACGGGCGGCGAGGCGGCAGAAATACGACCGCGAAGAGGGGGGCCGGGCCGTTTCGACCGAGGACGCAACAAGGGCGCTGTCTACGGTTTCGCAGCCGCTCGGACCTACCGCAGAAGGAGCAGCTTTCGGGTCGCGGTGAAGTCGCCCGCCGTCATCCGTACGAAGTACACACCGGAGCGGACTTCCGTTCCAGTTGCGGCACGCCCGTCCCACGATTCCGCATGCTCGCCCGCCTCACGGTGTCCGTCCGCGAGAACGGCTACCCTCCGCCCGGATGAGTCGTGCACGGTCAAGAGCACACGGCCGGGAGCCTGCACCGCATAGGAGATCGTCGTGGCCGGGTTGA
>JBDRFQ010000156.1:0-7206 GCA_043818685.1 Candidatus Eiseniibacteriota bacterium | reverse complement strand
CGCCGCGCCGCAGGCGACGAAGATCTTCATCCGGGAGGAGGACATGCGGGTCGCGTGGCCGAGGGCCGATCCGATGGCCGAGCCGATCTGGACGATCGGGCCTTCCCGCCCCGCCGAACCGCCGGAGCCGATGCAGATCGCCGAGGCGACCGTCTTCGCGAGCGCGACCCGGCGGCGGATCACGCCGGCGCGGAGCGCGACGGCGGCCATCACCTCGGGGACGCCGTGCCCCTTCGCCTCGCGAGCCCAGAAATGGATGATCGGCCCGACGAGGAGACCTCCGGCGATCGGGACGAGGGGAAGGAGCCAGCGGGGGAGATCGGGACGGCCGAAGAGCGCGTTTCCGTCAGGACCGAAGAAGCCCCGCGCCGAGAAGTCGAGAAGCCAGCGGAAGAGGATCGCGCCGACCCCGACGAGGACGCCGATCACGACCGCGACGAGGATGAGGATCGTGTTCTCGTTGGCGAGACGCCTTGAAGTGAGGAGCTTCCCGAGCCAGGCGGATACGCCGCGCGGCGCGTGCAGGGCGTTGATCTTCATGTTCCGCGTTCCGTCTCCATAGGGAGGGCGCCGCACCGGTGACCGCGCGGCTCACGGCAGGCTACCACCGGGGGGGATGCGAGTCAACGGAGCCGGCCGCCCGGCCGCTCCGCTCGGCCGCCGGGGCGCGGCGGCGCGGCCGTGGCCTCGGGGGACGCGTTCTGTTATCTTCTGTCGAAGGTCGCGCCGGCCGGCGCCCGAAGGAGGTCTCGTGAAAAACCGCTCGCGCGAGGAGAAGATCGCGTTCCTCCGTTCGCTCGGGCTCGCCGATCTCCACCGGCACTTCGACGGAGCGGTCCGCCCTGAAACGCTCTGGGCCCTCTCGCAGAAGTACTACTCGGCGATCCCGGGGCTCGACTTCGAGGAGTTCCGCGCCCAGCTGACCTACGACCCGAAGACCGACCGGACCCTCCTCGACTACCTCGACAAGTTCCACATCCCGCTCCAGTACACGCAGTTCTACGACAACATCCAGACGATCGCAACGGAGATCGCAGAGGACGCATACGCCGAGGGGATCCGGACGCTCGAGCTTCGGATCAACCCGGTGATCCACCGCCGCGCGGGGCTCACGACCCGGCAGGTGATCTCGGCGGTGCGGAAGGGGGTGCGGGAGGTGATGCACCTGCACGCCGATTTTCGCGCCGGGATCGTCGCGATCGCGATGCGGAGCCACGGCGGCAACATGGCGAAGATCCTCCTCCGCGAGGTGGTCGGGGAGCTCGACCGTTTCCACAGCGACCTCGGCGTCGTCGCCTTCGACATCGCGGGCCCCGAGAGGCCCTTCCCGCCGGTTCTCTTTGTCGAGCCGTTCAAGCTTGCCGAGACAATGGGGCTTCACAAGACCGTCCACGCGGGGGAGGACGAGGGGCCGGCCCGCGTGTGGGACGCGGTCGAGATGCTCGGGCCGGAGAGGCTCGGGCACGCGGTGAGCGCCGCGGAGGACCCGAAGCTCTTGAAGAGGATCGCGACAGACCGGATCGCGATCGAGGTCTGCCTCACGTCGAACGTGCAGACCGGGGCTGTCGCCCGGATCGAGGAGCACCCGCTCCGGAAGTTCCTCGACGCGGGGATCCGCTGCGCGCTCTCTACCGACAACCCGACTGTTTCGGGTACGAACCTCTTGAACGAGTACCTTCTCGCGATCGACACGTTCGACCTCCGTGAAGCGGACGTCCGCGCGCTGGCGAAGATGGCGAACGAAGCGTCGTTCGTTGGGCGCGGGAGCTCGTCGTGATGCAATCCCGCGGGCGCTCGATCGAGCGGGGTCTCCCGGCGTTCGACGGGCGCGATTCGAGGTCGATGCGATGATCGTCACGGTACGCTACTTCGGCCCCGCAGCGGAAGATGCCGGGGTTCCGGAGGAGAAGATCGAGCTTCCGAGCGGCGCGAGGCTTTCCTCCTGCATCGAGGCGTTCATGAAGAAGCACCCGGCTCTCGCCGCCCGCCGGGAGTACCTGCGGTGCGCGGTGAACCTCGAGTGCGCCGAGGGTGATCGACCTCTCGGGGACGGCGACGAGATCGCCGTGATGCCCCCGGTCGCGGGAGGATAGAATGAAGGTCCGTCTCTGCCGCGAGCCGATCGATGTCGGCGTGCTCGTGCGGTCGGCTTCGTCGCCGGCGGCGGGCGCGGTCTGCGCGTTTCAAGGAACGGTGAGGGCGGAAGGGGAGAAGGACCCGCTCGCCGCCCTCGAGTACACGGCTTACGAAGAGATGGCGATCCGCGAGATGGAGCGGCTCCGCGAGGAAACGATCGCCCGCTTCGGCGTCAAGGAGGTCCTCATCGTGCATCGGATCGGGAGGCTCGCCGTCGGCGAGGCGTCCGTCGCGGTCGTTGTCTCGGCGGCGCACCGCGAGGAGGCGTTCGCCGCGTGCCGCCATGCGATCGACGCGCTCAAGTCGAGCGTCCCGATATGGAAGAAGGAGATCAGTAAGAGCGGGGGGAGCGCGTGGGTCGAGCCGAGGGGGAAAAACGGCGTGGAGCGTGAGAGCGCGGCGAGACGTGCCGAGCGGGCGAAGCGGATCGTCGCCGGGCTCCGCGATCTCTACCCGGACGCGGACTGCGAGCTCGCGCACGAGAGCGCGCTCCAGCTTCTCGTCGCGACGATCCTCTCGGCGCAGTCGACGGACGAGACGGTGAACCGCGTGACCCCCGCCCTCTTCGCCAAGTACCGGGTCGCCGCCGACTACGCCGGGGCGGATCCGGCGGTCTTCGAGGGGGAGATCCGCGCGACCGGCTTCTTCCGGCAGAAGACGAAGAGCGTGCTCGGGGCGGCGCGGATGCTCGCCGAGGAGTACGGGGGCGAGGTTCCGGGAACAATGGAGGACCTTGTCCGTCTCCCCGGCGTCGCGCGAAAGACCGCGAACGTCCTCCTCGGCACCTGGTTCGGAAAGAACGCGGGGATCGTCGTCGACACGCACGTGGGTCGCCTCGCCCACCGCCTCGCGCTCACCTGGAGGAGCAAGAACGAGAAGGACGCGGTCCGCATCGAGGGGGACCTGATGGAGGCCGTTCCGACAGCGGATTGGATCTTCTTCGGCCACGCGATGATCCTGCACGGCCGGCGCGTCTGCGCCGCCCGGAAGCCGGCCTGCGACCGGTGCGCGCTCGCCCCGGACTGTCCGTCGGCGTTTCGTGTTCCGGCACGGAGCGCACAGAGAGGCTGATCGATGGAGCTTCGGCACAAGAACCACATCGAGCACTACACCGTCGACGGCGAGTACTACGATTACTTCGCCTTCGACAAGTTTCTGCTCGACGAGATCCGGAGGCGCTACGAGGAGTTCTTCCGCCTTCTCCGGCCGATGCGCGGGGATCGCGTTCTCGAGGTCGGGAGCGGCGGCGGGGGCGCCCTCGTCCACGCGAAGCGAATGGGGCTCCGCTACGTTCCGCTCGACATCTCGCACCGAAACCTCTCGCGGATCAAGGCGAAGGCCGGCTTCCCGGTCTCACCGGTCGCCGGCGACGCGTTCCGGCTCCCCTTCCGCGACGCGGGCTTCGACGCGGTTCTCCTGTCCGAGGTCCTCGAGCACCTCGAGGACCCGGACGCGGCGCTCGCCGAGTGCTCCCGCGTGCTCAAGGCCCGGGGCGCGCTCGTCCTCTCGGTTCCCTACAAGGAGAAGATCACCTACGAGATTTGCAT
Organism: Candidatus Eiseniibacteriota bacterium; assembly: GCA_043818685.1. Lineage (GTDB taxonomy): Bacteria > Orphanbacterota > Orphanbacteria > Orphanbacterales > Orphanbacteraceae > VGIW01. The sequence continues at coordinate 3,523 of JBDRFQ010000156.1, read as the reverse complement.
CCACTGCAACAAGCCGACACCGGTGCATGCCCACCTCCACTCGTTCGACCCGGACTCCCTCCGGGCGCGCGTCTCGAGGGCGGGATTCGAGCCGCAAAGGCTCTCGAAGAGCCTGAACAAGGTCTTCAACCGGCTGCACCTGAGCTACTGGATGAGGCGGATGCCGTTCGCGGCTTGGAAGGCGGCCGACCGGACGTTCAACCGGTTGATCGACAAGCCGACGTCGATGGTGCTTCTCAGCCGGAAGCGGGAGTCGTGAGACTCGCACCGATCACGCGGCGACGGACACCCGGGGAGGGCGTCCGTCACCGCCGGGCGGGGTGCGAACTCCCTAGCCTGGATCATGCACGCATTTCCTGCTGCGGCTGCGGGTCGCGGCCTGCGAGGCCTCCCTTCCGTCGCCGCTTCCTCAGCGTAGCTCCGGGGCTGCGCTTCCGGGAGCGGCTCGTCCAGGTCGGCCTCTCGGCACGCGCTCCGCACCCTCGCGACGAAAACACGTGCACAATCCAGGCTACACGCCTTTCTTCTTGAGCTCCCGGTCCAGCTCCTCGACGAGGCGCGCGAACAGATCGCACGTCGCCTGAATCGGCGCGGGCGACGAGAGGTCGACGCCGGCCTTCTTGATGACCTCCACCGGGTAGTCGCTCGATCCGCTCTCGAGGAACTCGAGATACGCCTCCCGCGCTTTCTTCTCCTTTTTGAGGATCTTCTCCGAGATCGCCGTGGCGGCCGCGTAGCTCGTCGCGTACTTGTACACGTAGAAGTTCCTGTAGAAGTGCGGGATCCGACTCCAACCCATCCACGAGGTCTCGGGATAGGTCACCTCGCCGCCGGAGTACTTCTCGAGCAGCCCGCGGTATACCTCGCCGAGCGACTCCACGGTGATCGGGTCGCCGCTCTCCGCCATCCCGTGCACGATCGTCTCGAACTCGGCGAACATGACCTGCGTGTAGACCGTTCCCATGATCTGGCGGATGTAGTAATTCAAGAGGAAGATCTTCTTGTCGCGGTCTTTGGTCTTTCTCAGTAGATCGTCCATGAGAAGGGCCTCGTTCGTGGTCGAGGCAACCTCCGCGGTGAAGAGCGGGATGCCGGTGTACACCTGGGGCTGCTCCGCCACCGTGTAGAACGTGTGCATCGAATGGCCCATCTCGTGGGCGAGCGTGAACACGTCCTCGATCTTTCCTTCGTAGTTCATCAGCATGAACGGGTGCGGAAGGGCGCTGGAGCCCCACGAGTAGGCGCCGGCCCTCTTTCCGGCGTTCTCGTAGACGTCGATCCAGCGGGAGCGGAACCCCTTCCCGATCTCCTTCGAGTACTCGGAGCCGAGGGGCTTGAGGCCGGTCTCGATCATCTTGACCGCGTCCTCGTACGAGTAGGACTCGTTGAGCTCCGGAGTGAGCGGAACGTACGTGTCGTACGTGTAGAGGGTGTCGAGCCCCATGACCCTTTTCCGGATCTGGTAGTACCGCCTGACCGGCTCGAGGTTCGCGCTGATCGTGGCGATCAGGTTCTCGAGGATCTCCGGCTTCACGTTGTCTCCGTCGAGCGACGCCTCGACGCAGGAAGAGTAGCCGCGGGCGCGGGCGTAGAAGAGATCGCGCTTGAGAACCCCGGCGAACGCGGCCGCGCTCCCCTGGACGTAGCGCCCGTACCCCTCGTAGTAGACGTCGTACGCGTCCCTCCGCACGCGCCGGTCGGGGCTCTCCAGATAGGTGCCGTAGCGCGCCTGGGTCATCTCGACCTCCTCGCCGTTCTCGTCGAGAAACGTGCCGAACTTGAGATCGGCATTGGTCATCTGGTTGAACACGTCGCGGGGGGTTGCGGAGAGATCGCCGGCGAGCGAGAGGATCCTCTCCTCCTTCTCGGAGAGGATGTGCTCGCGCGATCTCCAGAGATCGTCGTAGTAGTGCTGGTAGATCTCGAGCTCCGGCGAGCCGTCGAGGAAGCCCTGCAGCTTCTCCTCGGGGATCAAGAGAAGCTCCGGCTGGACCCATGCGGTTGCCGCCTGAACCTCGACCCCGACGCTCCGTACGCGCTGGCGGAGCCCGTGGTAGCGAGAAACGCGCGTGTCCTCGTCCGCCTTCAAACCGGCGTAGGAGTAAAGCCGGTCGAAGATCCGCTCCATCTCCTCGGTCTTCTTGTGGAAAGCAAGGAGCGTCTCCGCCGATTCTCCGAGCCTTCCCTGGAAGGCGAGCACCTCGGGGACCAGCGACTCCACCCAATCGAGCTCCGTGTCCCAGTCCGTCTCGTCCGCGTAAATGGCCGAGAGATCCCACTTATACCTGTCTTCGACCTCGTCCCGCTCGCGGGCCGCCTGTTGGGCAAGGACCGCCGCGGGGAGGAAGAGGAGAAGGAACACCGACAGGACGATCGCGCGCTTACCGTTCACGATGGACTCCTTCTGCGCCGGACCAGTCCGGGCCGGGCGCGGGAAGAACGCAGGGGACTCATTTCGCGAGCCCCTAGACTTTACAGGATGGGCGCGGGATCATCAAGAGGAGGCCGCGGCCACCCCCGCGCGCGGGCGGTTCCCCGGCTGCGGGCGGCTCATCGAAGGAGAGAAATCAGGAGGCGATTCATGACCACGGACAAGCGCTACGAGGCATTTCTTTCGTTGGTGAAGGAAATCTACGATCTCGAGCGGGCCGAGGAACTCCTCGCCTGGGACCAACAGGTCTTCATGCCCCCGAAGGGAGCGGAGCCGCGGGCGTCGCAGCTCGCGACCCTCGCCGGGATCCGTCACGACAGGCTCGTGAGCGACCGGATGGCCGAACTTCTCGCGGGCCTCGACGAGTCGGAGAAGGGGGGCCTCGGCCCGGACGCGCGGGTCAACGTCCGCGAAATTCGGCGCGTTCACGACCGCGAGCGGAAGGTCCCCACCGATCTCGTCAAGGAGCTCGCCAAGCTGCAGTCGCTCGGACAGGAGGCTTGGGTGCGGGCGCGGAAGGAGTCGGACTTCCCCTCGTTCGCGCCGTGGCTCGAGAAGATCCTCGCCGTCAAGGTGCAAATCGCCGACGCGATCGGGTACGGGGAGTCGCGCTACGACGCCTTCCTCGACGAGTTCGAGCCGGGAGCGACGGCGGGAGAGATCGCCCGGGTGTTCGAGGGCCTCAAGAAGACCCTCGTTCCATTCGTTCAGCGCGTGTTGGACGCGAGCCGGGGCCGGTCTCCGGAGCCGATCCGGGGGACGTATCCGATTCCCGAGCAGGAGAAGCTCGCCCGCCGGCTGGCCAAGATGATCGGCTACGATCTCGAGGCGGGGCGGATCGACCGCTCCGCCCATCCCTTCACCATGGGAAACCTTCGCGACGTCCGCTTCACGAACCGCTACGACGAGAACGATCTCACCGTCGGGATCTTCGGCGCGCTCCACGAGGGGGGCCACGCGCTCTATCAGCAGGGCTTCGACCCGGCGCACGAGGGAACGCCCCGGGCCGCGTGGGTCAGCCTCGGGATCCACGAGTCGCAGTCCCGCATGTGGGAGAACCTCGTCGGCCGGTCGCGCGCCTTCTGGGAGCAC
>JBDRFQ010000155.1:0-8587 GCA_043818685.1 Candidatus Eiseniibacteriota bacterium | reverse complement strand
CCCCTCATCGACGCGGGGCTGGACAGCACCGTTTTCTGGGCGTTCGATTTCGCCCTTGCCCGCCGGCCGGTCGACGCACCCGGCGCGAGCGGCCCCTCGGGGATCGGCGACATCGGAATCCGCGAGCGCGGGAGCGACCCGCCCCCGATCGCGGACTGCAACGACAACTCCGTCCCGGATCTCTGCGACATCGAGGACGGAACGAGCCCGGACGTAAACGGGAACGACATCCCGGACGAGTGCGAGCCGACCGGCCTTCCGATCGGGTCGATCGAGGGCGGGATCGAGGTGCGGAACCGCCCCGACCCCTTCACCGCGTCGACGACGATTCGATTCCGGATCAACGAGCCGGGCCCGGCTCGGGTCGAGATCTTCGACGTCCGCGGCCGCCTCGTCTGGCGGACTTATCTTGAATCGGCCGGCGCGGGGGACCGGGCGCTCTCCTGGGACGGCCGCGGCCACGGAGGCGCCGAGCTCCCCGCCGGGGTGTACTTCGGCCGCGTCACGACCGGATCGCGGACGGGCACGGACCGTCTGGTCATCCTCCGGTAGGCAAGGGCTTCCGAAGAACATTCGCGCGCGCGGCCGCCTTTTTAACACGGGAAGGCGGCCGCTTCTTCTTGCGCCCCGCGCTCCGATCCCGTCCGACCGCTCCGCCCGGAGCGCCTCCCTTGACGCCGCCCGGATCTTTGCGGATAGATGGTTTGCACAGAAGACAACGCTCACGCGCCGGCTGAAAGGGGTGCGACATGACCGCAAGCACGATGCCCGGCTACGCCCGGCTCCGGCTCGAGTCGAGAAGGTGGCTGGACTGGGGGATGATGCTGGCCGCGGGCCTCCATCTCCTCGCCTTCCTCGCGCCGCCTCTGTCCCCTCCGGAGGCGGTCCGAGCTCCTGAAAAGGCCCTCATCGTGTTCGATTTCGAGGACGAGGACGACTTCCTCGTTCCGCTCCCCCCCGTGCCGGTTCCCCGACCCTCGATTCCGATCGCCGCGGAGCTCATGGAGGTCCTCCCTTCGGACCTGGCGGATCCAGACGAGACGATCCTCGACACGGAGATCGACCTGGACGAAATCCGGCCGGCACGGCTCGACTATCGCGGAATCGGCACGGACGATTCCGAATCGGGCGACAAGGAGTGGACGAGCTTCAGCGAGCCGCCGAGAGGGAAGAGGGTCCACCGCCCGGCCTACCCGGAGCTCGCGCGAAAGGCGGGAATCGAGGGAAGAGTGATCGCCCGCGTTTACATCGACGAGAAGGGTCGCGTCGTGAGGGTCGAGATCCTATCGTCGCCCGCGGAGGTGTTCGAAGAGCCGGTGCGGGAGGCGCTCTTCAGGAGCGAGTTCTATCCCGCCATGCAGCGGGAGATCCCGGTAAAGAGCCGTCTCGTCGTTCCGTTCGAGTTCTTCCTCCGGTAGGGGAGCGGCGACGGGCTGCCGGCGTCCCCTCAGCGGAGACGCCGGACGAACCAATCGGTGATCACCTGAATCAGAATCGGATCGTGATCGAAGAGGGGCGCGCCGTGCGCGTTCCCCTTGTAGAGGATCAGGCGCGTGTCGGGGCTCTTTGAACTCTGAAAGATCCGTCTCGTCCGTTCGTACGTTCCCCGATCCTCCTCGCCCGCGATGCAGAGCAGGGGAATCGCCCGCTCCGACTCGAACTCCTTGATGTCCTTTTCGTCGATCCAGGGGAGGCTCGAGGAGAGGAGCGCGAGCGTTCGCACCTCCGGCCGCCGGTTCGCGGCGAGGAGCGCCTGCGCCCCCCCGCAGCTCGCGCCGAGGATCCCGATCCGCAGCGCGTCGGCGCCCGGCCTCGACGCGAGATACTCGATCGCCGCTTCGACATCCTCCGCGAAACGCGGCCAGAGCTCCTCGCTCTGCGCATGGAAGTCGGCCGCCTCCTCGCTCTTGCTCTCCCCGAACCCGCGGAAGTCGATCGCGAGCACGTGGAGGCCGGCCTCGGCGAGAGCGGGAGCGAGATCGTCGTACGCGGTCCGGTCCCTGTTGCACTGGTGAAGAAGAAGGACGCAGGGCCCAGGATTCTCGGCCGCGTGGTAGCTCGCGCGCAAGGCGAAGCCGTCCTTACTTCTAATGGTGACGTCTTCCGCGGCCGCGGCGACCGGCGCCGCCACGATGACGAGAGCAAGAAACGATACAAGAGCCTTCATGATATCCCTCCTGGACGGTCGAGGCCGCCACGGACTGTACGGTCGCCGCCTACGACGTTTCCACCTCCTATCATGATCCCCCGGAGCCTCCCCCCCCAACCCGCGAAGGCGCAAGGAGTTCGCGCTTCAGACCCGGCGGGGAGATTCCGGCATCCCCCATGCAAGCCCGCTGCTCGGGCGCACTCGGGCGGGGTCGGGAGGAGGACGCCCCGGCTCGAGGACCGATTCGGTCCACCCGCTCCGGACAGCGGGGGCCCGCGCCGGAGAACGCCCGGAGGGCGAAACACGCGGGCCGGGCGCCTTCGGACCCCCCGCGCGACGGCGCCCTGGTGATTGAAGAAGACGAGCGGGCCGCAGGCGGATTCGTCATTCGCAAGGCCACGGTCCTCCCGTGACACCGTCCGCGGCCTATCTCCCTTCCGCTTCGCCCGTCATCGGGACGAAACGAACGGGAATCACGGTGCGCCGGCGGATCTCGCCGTTCTCCTTGCGGAGGACCACGAGCTCCTGGTAGACGTCCCCCACGGGAATCACGAGGCGCCCCCCCTCGTCGAGCTGGTCGATGAGCGGCTGAGGAACGTGGTCCGGCGCGGCGGTCACGATGATCCCCTGAAACGGCGCCTCCTCCGGCCATCCGCGGTACCCGTCGCCGGCGCGCACTTGCACGCTGTCGTACCCCTCCGCCCGGAGGTTCCGGAGCGCCGCCTCGGCGAGCTCGGGGACGATCTCGATCGAGAAGACTCTTTCCGTGATCTCGGCGAGGACCGCCGCCTGATAGCCGGAGCCGGTCCCGATCTCGAGGACCTTCTCGCCCGGCTCGAGGTCGAGAAGCTCGGTCATCGCGGCCACGATGTACGGCTGGGAGATCGTCTGGTCGTACCCGATGGGAAGCGGGTAGTCCTCGTACGCGCTGCCGGCCAGATCGGGAGGAACGAACCGATGGCGAGGGACGTCGCGCATCGCCTCGAGCACGCGCGGGTCCTTGACGCCTCGAGCTTCGATCTGCTTTTGGACCATGGCGTGCCGCCGCTTCTCGAACCGTTCCTCGTTCCGCGTCATGTCCCCCCTCCCTCCCGATTGACAACCGCCGAGCGCGCTTCCCTGCACCACGACGAACCAGAGCAGGAGAAAGCAGGGGGAGCGTGTCGAGAGAACAAGCCTCATGATCCCCTCCCTGTGGGGCGCGGATCCTAGCCCGGCGGCTCGGCGGGCCCCGGACCGGGGAGCGTCACGAACGCGGCGCCCGCTTCGGCGAGCCTGCGGGCGAGGGCACCGTTGCACGTGAGGAAGAACACCTGCCGCCGCTCCGCGACGCGCCGGAGGACCTCGATCCCCCGCTCTCTTCTCTCATCATCCCAATGGTATAGCACGTCGTCGAGGAAGAGCGGAAGCGGCTCGCCCCCCGCCTCGAGGTGGTCGAGGAGGGCGAGCCGCAGGCAGAGAAAGAGCTGATCGAGCGTTCCGCGGCTGACCGGGTGAGTGGCCGGGATCCCCTCCACTGCGTTCGGGGTGAGGAGCTCGATCCGCTCCTCCTCGGGATCGAGGCCGAGCCGCTCGTAGCGCCCGCCGGAGACGAACGAAAAGAGCTCTCCCGCGCGGGCGACGATGTCCGGCTCGTGCTCCGCTCGAAACCGGGCGTCCGCTTCCCGAACAATGCGGGCGAGGAGCGCGAGACGATCGTGCCGGATGTAGACCGCCTCCAGCTCCTCCTCGAGCGCCTTCTTCTCCCCCTCGATCTCCGAGGCCCCCGGCTCCCCGCGAAGCAACTCGATCTCCTTCCCCAAAGAGGCGGAGGCTGCGGCGATCTCCGGGAGGCGGAGCTCGATCTCATCCCTCCGCTCCTCGAGGCGGACCTTCTCCTCGTCCGAGAGGCGCGCGTCTCCCTCGGTCGAGGAGAGGTTCGCGATCTCTGCGGCGAGGGCGTCGAGATCCTCCCCCTCCTCCTCGATCCGGCGTCGTTCGTCCTCGGCGCGGCGAAGCGCCTCCCTCCTCGTTTCGAGCGAGTCGATGCACGCCGCCAGGTCTCCGGCACCGAGCGCGAGGAGGTTCCCCTCCATCGACTCCTTCTCCGACCGCGCCCGCCCGATCTCCTCCTCGAGCCCTCGAAGGCGGGCATCGAGCTCGGGGATCCGCTTCGCGGCCTCCTCGTGCAGCCGCTCCGCCTCCCTCGCCTCCTCGAGAACGCGGCGGAGCCGGCGTGTCGCCTCGCCCGCCTCGGAAACGTCGAGCGAGAGCTCCCCGCAGAGCGAGAGGACCTCCGCTTCGCGCGTGCGGATCCGTCCCGAGGTCGACTCGACCCGCCGTAGGATCTCCTCCCTCTCCTCCAGGGCGCGTCCGAGATCGGCGAGATCCTCGGCCAGGCCCTCGTCCGGTTCCGCCATGCGTGAAGGAAGGAGCCCCACATCCCGGAGGGAATCCCGGACGGCGGCGAGGCGGGCCTCTTCTTCGCGCCGCGCCTCCTCGAACGCGTCCTTCCTTCGCTCGGCCTCGAGGGACGCTCCCGCGTGCCGTCGTCGCGCCGAGAGGATCGACCACCCGAGGAGAAGAACAACGAGGAGGGACGCACCTCCCGCGCCGAGGAGGAGAGGCCGGCGGCCGCTTTCCGGAAAGAGAACGGCCCCGGCGACGAGCGCGAGGCCGACCGCGCCGGCGAGGAGGACCGGAAGAAGCGATGGGGGAGGCGGAAGGCCGCCGGCCGCCTCGCGCGCCGCCTCGAGGGCGCCCCTCTCCTCGCGCGCCGCCCGATACGCGTGAATGCGGGTCCTCGCCTCGTGTGCCGGAACCGACCGGAGCGAGAACGCGGCGCCCGGGTCCTCGATGAGGGCGCGGGCTCTCTCGCGGATCGCCCCCTCCTTCCGCTCGCGCGCGCTTCGAAGATCGTCGAGATCGGCGCGCTCCTTCCGGAGAACGGCGACCTGCTCCACGGACTCCTCGATCGCGTCCGCGCGCTCGAGGACGTCGCGGAGCTCAGGCGTGAACCGGCCCATCTGCTCCGCGAAGCGATCCCGGTCCGAACGCTCCTGCTCGACACGCCCGGCGAGCGATTCGATCCGCCCGTCGAGAGGGCGGAAGAAGCCTTCGATCTCCTCCGGGAACCCGGCGAGCTTGGAGAGATCACCCGCAGTCTCTTCGTTCTCAGCGATCCACTCGAGTCGTTTTCGATAGGGGAGGAGCCTCTCCGCCCGCGTGAGCGCGACGCGGATCCCCGTCTTTTCCTGTTCGAGCGCCTCCTTCTCGCTTGCGATCCGAGAGAGCGCCTCTTCCTTCTCCCGGATCTCCGAGTCCCTCTCGGTCGCCCTCCGGATCTCGCCCTTCAGATCCCGAATCCTCTCGCGGAGCGCGGCTTCGATGGTCTTCCCCCTCTGATCGGATCGCCAGAGCTTCTTTCCCTCGTTCTCGAGTTCCTCCGCCACTTCCCGCGCGGTCCGGAGCCCCTTGACCCCGCCCGTTCCGATGATCCGGTCCTTCACCTCTCCCCATGTCGCCTCGGGGAACTCGAGGTCCTCCCGGTCGAGCGAGTAGATGCTCTCGTAGATGCTCCTCGTGATCGCGTCGACCCCGTCCACCGGTTGGTTCGCGATCTTCGAACGACGCTCCCCGAGACGGAGAGCGCCGACGGCCGATGAGAGGAGCCGCCGCCGGAGAACTGCCTCCTCGCCGCTCGCGTACCCGATGCCGATCTCTCCCCCCATCTTCGACTCGTCGCGGGGGGCGTACGGGTGCCCTTCGAGGCTCGCCGGGCTGTAGCCGAAGAGAAGATCCTGGATGAACCGGCGGAGGGTCGACTTGCCCGCCTCGTTCGGGCCGTGAACGACGACAAAGCGCGCGAGCTCCTCGAAGACCCGATCCCTCAGCATGCCGTAGGACTGGACGCGGATCGACCGGATGATCACGGCGTCCCCCTCCTCATCCGGTCGACGAGGTCTTCCTCCGCCCCCTCGAGAAGGGAGCGGAGGTAGCGGTCCCTCTCTGCGGCGTCCACCGGAAGGGGACGCGCGAGCTCGGGAAGAACCGCGTCGTACGGCTCCTTCCCTTCCCGGAGCGCGGCGATGAGATCGAGCGCCGCCCCGAGCGGGCCGACCCGCGCCCCATCCCTGTCGACGGCTCGCCGGAGACGCCCGGTCCGAACCGCAAGGAACGCGAGCCCCGTCTCTTCGGCGAGGTCCCCGGCGAGATCGGCCGCCCCCTCCCCGTGCTCCAGATCTCGCTTGAGAGGTGAAACTCCTTCCAGCTCGATCGTCAGGAGAACGCCCTCTCCGTGCCCCGCGGAGACGATTCTCGTGTGAAGCAGTGTTCGAAGGGCTTCGAGAGTCGCCGCGCCGGCCGCGTCCACCGCCGCTTCCTCCCACAGGACCGGAGCGGTCGGCCGGAACTCGACGCGCGCCCCGGCGCCCCGGCAGACCTCGACGAGGAGGACCCCCTTCTCCCCCGTTTCCGTCCGGTCGAGGCCGAGGAGGCTCCCCGGATAGTGGGCGGGCGGATCGGCGAGAGGAGACCCCCTTTTGTGGACATGGCCGAGAGCCCAGTAGTCGTATCCCTTTCCGCGAAGGTCGCGCGGCGCGCAGGGGGCGTAGCGGTCATGCGCCTCGAGGCTCCCCGCCCCCTCGACCGACGCGTGAAGGAGCGCGATCTCAGGAAGGGGTCCGGAGGCGGCCGGGAACCGCGCCGCGAGGTTCTTCTCCACGGCCGGCCCCTCGTGCCCCGCCCCGGTCACCCACGCGACAAGGTCTCCGTCCGGGGTTCTCACCTCGTGCCGCGCGGGATCGCCGTCCGCGAAGACCGTGGTCCCCTCCGGCCACTCGATCCGCCGGGTGCCCTTCGCCCAACCGACCGGGTCGTGGTTTCCCGAGGCGTAAAAGACAGGGATCCCTGCTCCGCGGAGCCTGCGAATCTGGCCGAGGAGAAACGTCTCGGCGGCGATCGAAGGGTCGGGCTTCTGAAAGAGGTCCCCCGCGATGAGAAGGGCGTGAACCCTCTCCTCGATCGCGAGGCCGACTACCCTCTCGAACGAGCGGCGGAGCGAGCCGGCGAGGAGCTTCCGCACGCCCTCGTTCTTGCTCGCGAACGGGGCGTCCAGATGAACATCCGAAAGATGAACGAACCGAAACGCGCTCACGGGGTTTCTCCCGGGGCGATTATACGGAACGAGGGGGACAAGAGACAGGGCTTCGAGAGAGCCGTCCGGGCGCGAACCGCGCCTAGCCGTCCTTTCCTCAGGTCGGCGCCGCGGCGACCCTCCGGACGGAGGCGAAGAAGTCGTAGAACTCGGGGTGAGACCTCCCGCACGGGTCCTCGTCGAGCTCCTCCCCCCACACGATGATCTCGCCGGTGGGAAGAGAATCGGGAAGGTCGGACAGGCCGATCCAGAAGGGCGGAGCGGCGAGGTCCCCGCAGCCGGTCGCGTCCGAGGCGAGATCGCCTCGCGCCACGAACCGCCTCGATGAGGAAGCGACCTCGGTCGAAACCACGAGGGTGTCGTGGAGCGACCCCGCGCGGAGGAGATAGGTCCCCGGATCGAGGGGAGGGAGAGACAGCGAGCCTTGCCCATACGACAGGGCCTGGCCGCAAGTTTGCCCCTCGCTCCGGTCGACCGCAGTCCCGGAGACGCGAATCGTCCTCCCCTCGAGCGAGACGTTGATCTCCTCGATCGCCCAGCAGAAAGTCGGCCCGACGTAGTAGCCCGCCTCGATCGTCGCCGAGGTGTCCGCCGGGGAGATCGGCGAGGAGAAGCGGAGCTCGCTGAACTGAAGCGTTCGCCTGGCTGGTTCGTCGTCCGGGCCGGACAAACACCCGGACAGGAAGAGCGGGATAAGGAGAAGGAGGCAGACGCGCGGGCGCCGCAGGAGAAACCGGCCCGCCCTCTTTCGCCCAAGGCTCATCGCCCTCGTCCTCCGCGGCGCCGCGGAACCGCGTCCGCCCTCTCACGCCTCTCCGGCCGCGGTCGTCACCGTCTCGATCTCCGGCGGGTCCTCCAGGTAACGCTTCACGGTACAAGTGTGTGCCGCGCGCACGAGCGCCTTCTCGTACTTCTCGGGAAAGCTCTTAGGTAGTCGGATCTCGTGCCGGACCTTCACGACCCGTTTCGTCTTCTTGTCGCGTTCGAGCCGCGCGGTGACGCGCATCCCCTCCACGGGGAGGTTCCGGCTCCGGCAGAAGGTGAGGACCGTGTGCCCCGTGCACGTCGCGATCGCGGCGAAGAAGAGATCGACCGGCTCGGGCGCGGTCGCCTCGCCGCCGCTCTCGACCGGCTGGTCGGTCCGATGCGTGAAGCCCTTGAAGGATGCGGCGACCTTCTTGCCGCCGCCGAAGGTGATCTCCATCTCCATGGTGCTCTCCTCGCGATCTGGATCGGAAGCCCGCCGGACGGCCCCGCCTACTGCAGATAGGGAAGCGCTTCGAGGCGTTCGAGCTTCTCGCGGA
>JBDRFQ010000154.1:0-2911 GCA_043818685.1 Candidatus Eiseniibacteriota bacterium | reverse complement strand
GCTCGATGACGGGTTCCGCCCGCGCGTTGTACGGAGGGCCGTGCTAGACGGGGAGGTAGCGGTGCCCTGAACCCGCAATCCGCTACAGCGGGGTTGAATCCCTTTCCGAGGCCCGGCCTCGGCGGAGGCAGGGGGCGAGAGACGGTGTTGAAGGCCAGGTCCCGCGCGATGGAGGACCGTGAACCCCGTCAGGACCGGAAGGTAGCAGCGGTAAGCGGATCTCTCCAGGCGCCGCGGGCTTGCTTGGCCTGAGCCGCGCTCTCGTCAACCGCTCCATCGGGGAGGGTCAACGAAAGGTGCACGGCCTTTCCCTCATTTCTCGCGCGGCGCGGCGCGGGTTCCGATTCGGCGAAAGGCGGTTCCTCCGGTGAGCTACCTCGTCCTTGCCCGCAAGTGGCGCCCCGCGCGTTTCGCCGACCTCGTGGGCCAAACGCACGTGGCCCGCACCCTCGAGAACGCGATCGGCCAGAACCGCGTCGCGCACGCCTACCTCTTCGCCGGCCCGCGCGGTGTGGGGAAGACCTCGACCGCCCGCATCCTCGCCGCCGCCCTGAACTGCGAGAAGGGCCCGACCCCGGAGCCGTGCGGGACGTGCCCGCACTGCCGGGAGATCGCCGCCGGCCGGAGCCTCGACGTGCTCGAGATCGACGGCGCGTCGAACCGCGGCATCGACGAGGTGCGCGACCTCCGCGAGAACGTCCGCTACATGGCCTCCGCGGGCAAGCGGAAGGTGTACATCATCGATGAAGTTCATATGCTGACCGTCGAGGCATTCAACGCCCTCCTCAAGACGCTGGAGGAGCCCCCCTCGCACGTCCTCTTCGTGTTCGCGACGACCCGCCCGACGAAGGTCCCCGCGACGATCCTCTCGCGCACGATCCGCTTCGACTTCCGGCGGATCGACGCGAAGGGCATCGTGGGGCGTCTCGAGACGATCGTGAAGGCGGAGGGGATCGAGGCGGAGGAGAAGGCGCTCCATCTCGTCGCGCGCGCGGCGGACGGGAGCATGCGGGACGCCCTCTCGCTCCTCGAGCAGGCGCGCGCGTTCGGAGGGGGGAGTCTCGCCGCGGCGGAGACCGAGGAGGCGCTCGGCATCGTCGACGAGAAGCACCTTTTCGCGATCTCCGAGGCGGCGCGCGCGGGAGACCCGCTTGCCGCGATGACCACGGTCGAGGAGGCCACGAGCCGGGGCCGCGATCCCTCCGATCTCCTCGTCGCCCTCGAGGAGCACTTCCGGAACCTCCTCGTCGCGAGGGTGAGCAAGGAGCCGGGGGCGCTGATCGACGCCGCCGAGGAGACGGTCGCCCGCTACGCCGAGGAGGCGGCGCGCTTTCATCCGGACGATCTCATCCGGATGCTCACCCTTCTCGGAGAGGGGGGGCGCGAGATCCGGTTCTCGCAGAAGCCGCGCCTCATCCTCGAGATGCTCCTCCTTCGCCTCGTCCGGATGGACTCGACCGTCTCGCTCGCCGAGATCTTGAGCCGTCTCGAGGGGGGAGGCCCCGCGCCCTCCCCGCGCCCCCGCGCCGCCGTCCCCGAGCCGGCGAAAGGGCCCGCGAAGACGGCCCCGGCCCCTCGGACCGCCGGGAAGAAGCCCGCGCGGAAGGCCCCCAAGGCGGGCGGGCCCGGCACGAAGGGAGAAGCCGCCCCGCCCCCGGCATCAGGCGCGCCGAGCGAACCGGAGAGCCCGACCCTCTTCCGGTCGAAGTGGGGCGAGTTCCTCGACCGGCTTCGGGGGGAGAACGCCGCGCTCGCGTCCCTCCTCCAGGGCTCGCGCGTCCGGACGACGGGGCCCGGGCTCGTGGAGATCGCCTTCCCGCGCGGCGCGTCGTTCCAGATGGAGCAGGTCCTCGAGTCGGGCAACCGCGAGGAGGTCGAGCGGGCGATCGAGGGCTTTTTCAAGAGCACCCACCGGGTCCAGGGGATCCTCGGCGGCCACACGGGAGATTCGGAGCGCGAGAGACGCGCGGGGATCCGGGACGACCCGCGCATCGGACGGATTCTCGACATGCTCGACGGCGAGATCGTGGGCTGACCCGATCCCGGCCGCGCAACCGAACCGGAGGGGCGGAGCCTTGAATTTCAATCAGCTCATGAAGCAGGCGCGCGAGATGCAGGCGAAGATGGAAGAGGCGCAGGCGAAGCTCGCCGAGACGACCGTCGAGGCGGCCGCGGGGGGCGGGAAGGTGACCGCGGTCGCTTCGGGAAAGCAGGAGCTCATCGAGATCCGGATCGATCCGGAGGTCGCGGATCCCTCCGACGTGGAGATGCTCCAGGACCTCGTCCTGGCCGCCGTGAACGAGGCGCTCCGCCGCTCCCGGGAGGCCGCCCGCGAGGAGATCGCCAAGGCGACCGGCGGCCTCGGAGGGCTCGGCGGGCTTCCGGGGATGTTTTAGCAAACGATGTTCCAGTCCAAGACGCTCGAGGCGCTCGTCGAGGAGCTGAAGAAGCTCCCTGGGATCGGGAGGAAATCGGCCTCCCGGATCGCCTTTCATCTCCTCCGCGCCCCGCGCGAGGAGGCGGAGGCACTCGCGCGCCGGATCCTCGAGGTGAAGGAACGGGTGCGCCTCTGCTCCGTCTGCGGCAACTACACCGAAGAGGAGACATGCGCGATCTGCCGCGACGCGAAGAGGGACGATTCGATGATCTGTGTGGTCGAGCAGCCGAGCGACGTGGCGCTTCTCGAGAGCACCGGATCGTACCGCGGCGTCTATCATGTGCTTCACGGCGTCCTCTCCCCTCTCGAAGGGATGCGTCCGGAGGGCCTGCGGATCCAGGAGCTCGTCGACCGGGCCGCCGGCGGAGCGGTGAAGGAGATCATCATCGCCACCAACCCGACGGTCGAAGGGGACGCCACGGCGTTCTACATTCAGAACGCCGTCAGGGAGCTTCCGGTCGTCGTCACGCGCAT
>JBDRFQ010000153.1:0-5997 GCA_043818685.1 Candidatus Eiseniibacteriota bacterium | reverse complement strand
GGATCCGCTCCGACAACACGATCGGTGATGTAGATCTGCTTCTTCGCCGCGAGGACCTTGAGGCCGTCCTTCCAGAGCATGTCGAAGGTGTCGGGATCGAGAGGGACGCAGTTCGGCGAATCCCAGTCCACATCCGCCTCGACGCTCGGCCGCCGGACGATCACCGTGTCCTTCGGAGCGCGGCCCGTCGACTCGGGAGGCGTCCATGTCGCCAGCGCGCCGTTCGCGGAGACGACGGCCTCCTTGTTGTCGATGACGTGCTGGATGATCTCGCTTCGCTTCAGGTTCCGGCGCACCTTCCGATGCTTCGCGATCACCTGATCGAGTGTCTTCCCATAATCCATGATCCCTGTCTCCTCTCCCGTAATCGGTGGCCTCGCGCGTGTGCGGATGTGCCGCGGGACCGTGCGTGCCCGCCTCGATCGAACCGGAATCTTTATTTTAGGGGATGGGCCGCGGGAAAGGCAATGAAACGAGAGGGGGCGCCGCCCGGCCCCGAGGAGGCTGGGACGGCTCCGACTCCCGGCCTCGCGCCCCGGCGGCGGTCCCTCCGCCCCCGAGAATGGCCCGCGCGGGTTTGCGCCGAACCCAAATCGCTGCAACCATTTGGAGGCGCGCGGTCCGGCCCCGGGTGCCCGCCGGCACCGGGAGGGGCGGCCCGGGCCCCAGGCTTCCCTTGCGTTCCATCTCGTTTTTCTGCAATGCTTTCACGTTCTGCGGTACATCGACCCGCCGTTTGCATGTATGATAGGGCGACGGCGAGGCTGGGCGCAGCAAGGAGAGACGATGGAGAAGTCCGCCGAGCCCGATGCCACCAAGAAGACTCCCGCCACGATCACGATCCGGGAAGATTGGTGCAAAGGGTGCGAGTTCTGCGTGACATATTGCCCGAAGGATGTGCTCGTGATGAACGGCGTTCTGGCCGTCGCGGTCCGTCCCGAGCAGTGCACGCGATGCCAGATCTGTGTTTGGGTGTGCCCGGATTTTGCGATTAAAGTGACTTAGGAGTCAGGTGAACGATGACAACGGTGCCCAAGTCGAGCGCCGGACCGGCCAAGAGCGCGGTCCGGGTCATGACGGGAAACGAGGCGTGCGCCGAGGCGGCGATCGCGGCCGGATGCCGGTTCTACGCCGGCTACCCGATCACCCCTTCCTCGGAGATCGCCGAGATGCTCTCGAGGCTCCTGCCGCAGATCGGCGGGAAGTTCATTCAAATGGAAGACGAGATCGGCGCGATGGGCGCGGTGATCGGCGCTTCTCTCGCGGGGGCCAAGGCCCTCACCGCGACGAGCGGCCCCGGGTTCTCGCTCAAGCAGGAGAACATCGGCTATGCCTGCATGGCCGAGGTCCCGTGCGTGATCGTCACCGTCATGCGCGGGGGGCCGAGCACCGGCCTCCCCACGCTTCCGTCGCAGTCGGACGTGATGCAGGCCCGGTGGGGAACGCACGGGGATCATCCGATCATCGCGCTGTGCCCCCGCGGCGTTCGCGAGACCTATGACTTCACGATCCGCGCCTTCAACTTGTCGGAGACCTACCGCACTCCGGTGATCCTTCTCTTGGACGAGATCATCGGGCACGTCAACGAGAAGGTGACTCTTCCCGAGCGGATCCGCGTGGTGGAGCGGGTGAAGCCCGAGATCGGCGCGACGGAATACCTGCCGTACGTCGACACGGACACCGACATCCCGCCGATGGCGAGCTTCGGCGAGGGGCATCGTTTTCACGTGACCGGCCTCGTTCACGACGAGACCGGCTTCCCGACGAACAACCCCGCGAAGATCGACCACGTGCTGCGGCGCCTCAACCGCAAGATCGACCGCCACGCGGACCGGATCATCCGTGTGGAGGAAGATCTCGACGAGGAGGCGCGCGCCGGGGTCGTCGCCTACGGCTCCACGGCCCGCTCGGCCGCCCGCGCCGTTCGACTCGCCCGCGAGGAGGGGATTCCCGTCTCCATGCTCTCGCTCCTCACGTTGTGGCCCTTCCCGGAGGGACCGATCCGGCGGATGGGAGAGCGGATCCCGGATCTCGTGGTCCCCGAGATGAACCTCGGCCAGGTCGCGCACGAGGTCGAATGGGCGGTGCGCGGAAAGGCGCGAGTCCACCGGGTGACCCGCATCGACGGCGAGCCGATCCATCCGGACCAGGTTCTCGACGCGATTCGCAAGGCGGTGAACGAACAATGATCGACTTCGAAAAATACCTGCGCATCAAGAAATTCCCGCTGATCTGGTGCAGCGGATGCGGGAACGGGATCGTCCTCAAGGGGATGCTCGGCGCCATCGACCGGATCGGGCTCGACAAGAACGAGATCACGGTCGTCTCGGGCATCGGCTGCTCGAGCCGGGCGACGGGATACGTCGATTTCAACACGCTGCACACGACGCACGGCCGAGCGATCGCGTTCGCCACGGGGGTGAAGTTCGCCAATCCGAACCTCACCGTGCTCGTCGTGACGGGCGACGGCGACGCGACCGCGATCGGCGGAAACCACTTCATCCACGCGGCGCGCCGGAACATCGACATCACGGTGATCCTCTTCAACAACTGGATCTACGGGATGACCGGCGGCCAGGTGTCGCCGACGACCCCGCACGGCATGAGGGCGACGACCGCCCCGTACGGCAATCCGGAGGGCTCGTTCGACATCTCCCGCCTCGCGATCGCCGCGGGCGCCTCCTTCGTGGCCCGCGGTTCCGTCACGAGCCCGGTGAAGCTCAGCCAGTACATCGAGAAGGGGATTCGCAAGAAGGGGTTCGCCCTCATCGAGGCGTTCACCCCCTGCCCCACCGCCTTCGGCCGGCAGAACAAAATGGGAAAGGCGATCGACAACCTGGGCTGGATCAAGGAGAAGACGATCGACGTGAAGAAGGCGGAGAAGATGAGCCCGGAGGAGCTCGACGGGAAGCTCGTCACGGGCATTCTCGTCGATGTCGAGAAGTCGGAATACACGCAGCTCTATGACAAGCTCGTCGAGAGAGCGCGCGAGAGGTCTTTCGACCTGCACATCCCGGAACGTGAAGTCGTCCCCGCGAGCGTTGCCGTCGCGGGAGGAGAGGAGCTATGAGCTTTCGCTGCGAGATGTGCTTGAGCGGCGAGGGCGGCCAGGGTCTCGTGCTCGCGGGGAAGATCCTCGCGGAGGCCGCCGCGATCTATCAGGGGATCAACGCCACCCAGAGCCAGTCCTACGGTCCGGAGGCGCGAGGGGGGGCCAGCCGCTCCGAGGTCATTCTCTCGGACGAGGACATCGACTTCCCGAAAGCGGTGCGGCTCGACCTGCTCCTCGCCCTCACGCAGGAGGCGTGCGACCGATACGTGGGCGATCTGAAGCCCACGGGGGTCCTGCTCGTCGATTCGGACGCCGTGACAAGAGTGCCGGAGGGTCCCTATCGGACCTACCGCGCCCCGGTGATCCGAAGCGCCCGAGAGACGATCGGCCGCGAGATCGTCGCGAACATCGTCGCGCTCGGAATCATCACGCGCATCGCCGAGGTGATCGAAGAGGAGTCCGTTCGCGAGGCGATCCTTACCCGCGTGCCGAGGGGGACCGAGGAGGTCAATCTGAGAGCCTTCGAGCTGGGGCTCTCCATGGCCGATCAGCTCGTCGCGAAGGAGGCCGGACAGGCCGGCACGAACTAGGCCTGGATGATGCGTGCGTTTTCGTCGCGAGGGTACGGAGCTGGGGGCCGAGAGGCCGACCTGGACGAGCCGCTCCCGGAAACGTAGTCTCGGCACTACGCCCCAGGAAGCGGCGACGGAAGGGAGGCCTCGCAGGCGTCCCCACGCGCGACCGAGGCGGGCACCCGGCCCGGAGAGGCGGGTCGCCGAGGAAGCTCCCGAAGCGCGGAAGCGCGAAGGGAGATCCATAGCCGCAGCAGGAAACGCGTGCATCATCCAGGCTAATCACTCCAACGTTCGGGCGGATCCCGCCCCCCGGATCGGCGAATATGCTGCGCTACTTCCGGCGGCTGGAGGAACGGTCCCAGGAACTGGGGAACCACCGGCGGAAGTACGTCCACGCAATCGAGAAGCACGGCCGCCTCCTCATCGACCGCCTGGAGGCATCCGGTCTCTTCGACCGCGTTCATCTCCGGCAGCCCGCGCAGAACCCGCCCGCGGAGATGGACGCGGTCCTCGAAGCGGGCCGCGATCGCGAGGAGAAGCTGGTCCTCCTCGGCTGCTACTACGCGATCCAGTTTCTCCAGCTGAACATCCGCTCGATCGATCTTCTCAGGCTCAATGCGAGCAACACCGAAGACCGCATCGGCGTCTACCGCGATTTCATCCGCGGCGCGGGGGACGACTTCCTGACGCTGATAGGCGGCTACCTGACGCGGGTGCTCGACCTCAGCTTCGCGGACGAGGCGCGCCCCGAGTTCGTGATCTGTTCGGTGGGGACGCGCGCCCACCAGGACGACGTCGATCTCGGAATCATCGACGACGGGAGCCGGGCCCGCCGCAATCTGAACCACGCGATCGCCAAGACGGCCCGCGAGATGACGCGCTGGGCCAGCGTCCCCGACTTCTATCTCTCCGAGCACATCGGCGCCGAGGGATACACGGTCTCCATCGACGAGTACCGCCACCGCCTCGACAGGAAGATCCTCGACTTCGTAAGCGTGACGGAGATCCTGTCCGTTTACCCGATCGTAGGGAGCAGCGCGCTCTTCAACCGCTTCCGGAACCGGATCATCGGCCGCTACTTCTACCGCCCGCGCGGGCGCAACATCGATCACGAGGGATACCTGCGCGGACTGCTCGGCGAGATCGAGTCCCTCCTTCTCTGGCCGCACGAGCCGGAGCGCATCCACCCGAAAGAGGACCTGCTGCGCCTGGTCGGGGGAATCATGAGCGCCTACCGCTGCGTCTACCGGATCGAAGAGTCGGACAGGTGGGAGGCGATGAGAAAGATCGGGAAGAGGATCCGGCGCCATCAGGAGGACTTCGCCTCTCTTGAGAGGAACTACACGTACGTCGAGACGTTCCGCCATCTCTACCAGCAGTTCAGCGCTCAGGAAGAGGAGATCGACCTCACCGACCCCACCGAGCAGGCCACCCTCCAACAGATCGCCCAGACGATGGGCTACGGGGACGTCGGCGTCATCCGGGCGTGGGAGCAGCTTCTCGTCCGCTACTTCCAGCATGTCCGGTACGGGCGTCAGACCGTCCGGGCCCTCGTTCCCCTCCTGTCCGAGCATGTTCGCAAGACAAGCGTCTTCGCGCAGTGGGTGGAGCCGCAGCGGGCGGGGGAAGAGACGGTTTCGAAGGGGAACCTGTCGATCGACTTCCTTCACCGTGTCCGCTATTTCCAGGGCATCAAGTATTGGAACGACCTCCTCGAGGCGCTCGAGGACGAAAGCACCGACCTCCTCGAGCGGTTTCTCCGGGACCTGATGGCTCTCGACGAGACCCATCGCGAGCAGATCTTGAAGTACTACGCCCACTGGGGCTACCAGACCTTCTACACTCTCGAGCGCCTCCTGGTCACGCTCGGCCGGAGCGCGAGGAAGCACGGCGCCCACGAGGTCTTCGTGGGACTGAACCGCGCGTTCCTCGACACGATCAAGGGGACGCCGGACGACATCCGCAGGCTGTCCACGGTCTTCGTCCACTACCCCTTCATGACGTACCGCTACCTGACGATCACCGACGACGAATCGCTCGCCGAGTATCACGGCAAGCTCGAGGGCGAGGTCTGGGACGCTCAGGCGGCCGAATGGCGCGACTGGCTCGCCAGGCTGTGCGCGATCCTGCGGCGGTCGAGCCGGTTCTTCCGCCGGTCGATCGACCGCGTCTGCGAGAGCCACCCGGAGTACCTCCTCTATTTCGGCGACCTGAACAAGCTCGACCGGATCGCGAAGGGGATTCTGGCGGATCTTCTCCGCCTCCCCTCCTACGACCAGCAGAAGAAGGAGCTCGGCTCGTACTACGATCTCCAGTTCCTCCGAATCGGACTCGCCACCCTGCAGGGGATGCCGCTCTCACAGCTCGACA
>JBDRFQ010000152.1:0-9385 GCA_043818685.1 Candidatus Eiseniibacteriota bacterium | reverse complement strand
TCGGCTCGCCGCCGACGCTGGTTCCGATCGGGACCGGGGTGACGCTGCGCGGATAGCGCTTGAGGAGCCGATCGATGCGTACGAACTGCTCCCGATAGGTGTGATAGGAGCCGAAGCGCGCGGTATCGATGCTCTTCCGGTGGCTCTCGTCCTTGAGCAGCCGATCGTAGAACATCCGCCAGCTTCGGAACGACGGCGTTTTTCCCATGGTTTGGCTTGCCCCCGGCCGACAAGCATACGAGAATGTATGGGCGGTGTAAAGGTTCCTCCTCCTTGGGCTTGCACCGGCCGGCGCGGAGAGGAGGCCCTGTTTGAATAGGGGAGGCGCCGGTTCGGTATGCTCTCTTGAGAGGCGTTTCAATCGGAGATCGCGGTCGCCAGATGAACGGACAGGAAGAGCGGCAGTGGATCGCCCGGTGCCAGAGCGGCGACCGTGAAGCGTTCGGTCCGATCGTCCGCGCATACATGAAGCGTGCCTACTTCACCGCGCTCGGCATGCTCGGGGACAGCGAGGAGGCGTATGACATCTCGCAAGAGGCCTTCGTCCGCGCCTTCCGCGCGATCCGCGGCTTCGACGCGTCGCACGACTTCGCCCCGTGGTTCTTCCGCATTCTCCGAAACCTCTGTCTCACCGCGCTCGCCAAGAGGCGGGCCCGGAGCCTGGAGTCGCTGGAAGAGATGGCGGAGGCGGGGCGCGAACCGAGGGCCGGGGACCGCTTCCGTCCCGATCTCCTCGCCGAGCGGGGGGAGGCGGTGGAGCGCGTCTGGAGAGGGCTCGATGCGCTGGATCCGAAGAGCCGGGAGGTGATCGTCCTGAAGGACCTCGAGGGGTATCGCTACCGGGAGATCGCGGAGATTCTCGGCGTCCCGATCGGAACGGTCATGTCACGTCTCTTTCACGCCAGGCAGAAGCTCAAGGAGAAGCTCATGGCCGGGGAGGGGCATCGTGCGGTGTGAGGAGTTTCCGGAAGCCTCGATGGCGTTTCTCGACGGGGAGATGGACGGCGAGGCTCGGGCCCGCTTCGAAGAGCATCTCGCGGCCTGCCCGAGGTGCCGCTCGGAGTTCGAGCCGCTCAGCCGCGTGAAGGAGGTGACGACGAGAATGAAGCTGGCCGATCGCGAAGATCGGGATTGGGAGCTCTATTGGGGGCGCGTGTACAATCGAATGGAGCGCGACGCTGGCTGGATCCTTCTCTCCGTCGGCGCGACCGTGCTCTTTTCGTTCGGCGCGTACCGCGTGTTCCTCGGAGTCTGGAACGACGCCTCCCTGCCGGTCGTCGTCCGGATCGGGATCGGGTGCGCGCTCCTCGGGATCGTGGTACTCTTCGTTTCGGTGGCGAGACAGCGCTTCCACGCTTGGCTGCGCGATCCGTACCGGAGGGTCCAACGATGATCATCTGTACCTGCGACGCCGTCCCGGGCTACGAGTCGGCGGAGTGTCTCGGTCTCGTGAGGGGAAACACGGTGAGGGCGCGCCATCTCGGGCGGGATCTGATCGCCGGGCTCCGCAACCTCGTCGGGGGGGAGGTCCAGGAGTACACGAAGATGCTCGCGGAGGCGCGGGAGCAGGCGCTCGACCGCTTGTCGGCGGAGGCGGAGAGCCTCGGCGCCGAC
This sequence comes from Candidatus Eiseniibacteriota bacterium, assembly GCA_043818685.1. Lineage (GTDB taxonomy): Bacteria > Orphanbacterota > Orphanbacteria > Orphanbacterales > Orphanbacteraceae > VGIW01. The sequence goes on along the minus strand of JBDRFQ010000152.1, from coordinate 7,771 downwards.
GCCGTCGTCACGGTGCGCTTCACGACCTCCGAAGTGATGCAGCACGCCGCGGAGATCGTCGCCTACGGGACGGCGGTTCGTCTCCGCAAAACCGCGGGCGGCGCCGGACGGGAGCCGCGCGAGAGAGAACGATGAACGCACGAGTCCGTTTCCTGGCCGCCCTGGCTCTTCTCGCGACCCCTCTCTCCTCCGATGCGATCCTGCACGTCGACCTCGGCAATCCGCAGTCGAACGAGTTCACGGTCACCTACCGGTTCGTGGACAGCAAGGCGGGGAGCCAGTCGATGGAGGTTCTTCCGTACGAGGCCGAGATCGAGGTCGTCGAGGCGGTTCCGGAAAAAGGGGGGCCGCCCCTCCGTTGGGAGCGGATCAACGAGGGGGGAAAGGGAAAGCCCAAGATCCGCGTCAGCTATCCGGTGGGCGTCAATCCCGGCGGGCGCTACGTCTTCCGTCTCGTCGCGAAGATGCGGGACCCGAACATGTACTTCGAGGACACCGCGAAGCTGAACTTCCTCTATCGTACCGGTCACGAGATCGCGGTCACGCTCCCCCGCGGCTATCTACCCGTCTACTCCGATGAGCCGATGGAGCTGAAGCAGGAGAACGAGCGGGTCGTGCTCACGAGCGAGGGGGGGAAGGAGCGGCCCGTGGTGATCTTCGCTCTTTCCTGCGGTGCGGGGAGGCCCGCGGCGGTTCCGAAGGCGAGCCCGGCGCCGACTCCGACCCAGGCGCCGCCCGAGACGCCGGCCGTGGAAGACACGACCGAGTAGCCTGAAGCGTGCGGCCGCGGATTACGGCTCCGGGGGGGATCCCCCCCGCTTCGCTCCCCTCGCTCTCGCGAGGGCGCGGCGCGCCTTGAACCTCCCGTACTCGAGCGCGACCTTGGGCAGCATCTTCGGCGTGAAGAGAATGTTGTTCGTGAGGAAGCACTCGTAGGTGCAGTAGCACTTCGTCTCCCGGATCTTCCGGCGCACCTCCTCAGTCCGCCTCGAAAACCAGATCTTCCGGAAGTCGTAGTTCGCCTCGCGGAGGTTCCCGAGCGGCTCCTCGAGAATCTCGCACGGGTAGACGTCCCCCCCGGCGTAGACGACCCCGGCGAGGTTCGCGGCGTAGCACGGCACCTGGTACCCCTTCTCGCCGCGGACGATTCGGGTGATCATCTCCTGCCGGATGTTCTTCATCGCGTTGATCACGTCCGCCCCGGGGTAGTCGTGGTAGCCGTTCAGGAGATCCGTCTCGGTCTCCTCCCTGAGGCGGTTCACCCATGCCTCGTAGAGGCCCGCGTCCACCCCGAGGGCGCTCTCCGACCGGGCCCCCTTCCGGGCGATGAGGTTGTTGACGTTTCGGACTCCGTGCTCGCGCCGCATCACGGTCGTCGTCTCCATCGCCTTCTCCTGGTTGAAGGCGGACATGGTGGTGCAGATGTTGACGTTGAGGTTCCGGTGCTCTTTCTCGAGCTTCTTGAGCTCGCGCAGCGTCCACAGGCACTTCTCGAAGAGCCCCGGAATCGCCCGCAGGCGGTCGTGCTCCTCGCCGAGCGCGTCGATCGACACGTCGATCGCGAGATCCACGCCCGGATTCTCGGCGAGCATGCGGCGGACCTGATCGACGACCCTCACGGTGAGCGATCCGTTCGTCGGGATCCCGACGTTCACCACCTTGTTGTTCACGGAGAAGATCCGAACGATCTCGGAAAGATCGTCCCGGAGGAACGGCTCGCCGCCCGTGGGGAGGAGGAAGAGGATCCTCCCCATGCTCCGCGATGTCTTTTCGTACTCGTCGACGGTGAGCTCCCGAGTCGCCGGACGGACCGCCCCGAGCAGGCAGTGCCCGCAGCGCGCGTTGCAGACGTCGGTGACGAAGAGGACGATGTAGTGCGGATCGGCGCGGCGCTTCATGAAGATCCGGCCGGCGTAGCGGGCGTACCCGAGAAAGCTCATCGCTCCGCTCCGGGGCGGGAGGGCCGCGGGGCCCCCTTCGGGGAGAACCGGCCTCCCTCCGTTCCGCGCTTCTTCCGGGCCACCGCCATCGCGTCGAGGAAGCTCCGGAACCCGTAGAGCTTCCGCTTCACGTCCCCCACCCCCCGAATCGAGGCGGCCATCTTCAGGATCTGCTTCGGGCGGAGGTAGAACTCCTTCAGGCCCTGATCGATGAGCTCGTCGATCTTCTCCTTGGGGAGGCCGGGGTAGCCGAGGACGGTCACCTGCTCGTGGTTCTCGTCGAGGTACTCCTTCCAGTCCTTCGGGATCAGGTGGCCCTCGCGCTTCGCCCACTCGTGAAGCTCGGTCCCGGGGTACGCGGCGATTCCGGAGATCTGGATCGTGTCGAGCGGGAGGGACTTGGCGTAGTCGATCGTGGCGCGCGCGGATTCGACAGTCTCTCCCGGCGCTCCGATCATGAAGCACCCGTGCAGGGTGAACCCGAGGTCCGCGGCGTCGCGGGCGAACTCGGTGGTCCGCTCGAGCTTCGTTCCCTTGCGCACGGCGTCGAGCGCGGCCTGCGTGCCGAACTCGAAACCGATCATCAGCATCCGGCACCCGGCGCGCCGCATGAGCCGGAGGAGGTCCCGCTTCACGTCGGTCCGCACGTTGCACGACCACCGGATTCTCGTTTCGAGGCGGCGCCCCAGGATCTCGCGGCAGACGTTTTCCACGTGCTCGCGGTTCGCGGTGAACGTGTCGGTCTCGAACATGATCTCGCGGAGCTTCGGGAAGAGGGCGAGGTCGTACTCCATCTCGTCGACGACGAGCTCGGGGTCGCGGTAGCGGTTCTCGTGGCCGTACATGAGCTGCGGATCGCGGCAGAAGGTGCAGCGGGCGAAGCACCCGCGTCCCGAGATCAGCGTGAGGAAGGGATGGAGCTTCCCCCCGTCGCGGTACCAGCTCGGGTCGATGAACCGCCAGGCGGGGAAGGGGAGCTCGTTGACGTCGAGGAACGGCCGCGAAGGGGTTCGGACGAGCTTCCCCTCCGCGTCCGCGAAGAGGAGGCCCCGGGTCTTCTCGGCCGGGGCGCCGGAGACGAGCTCGCGGACCGTGTGGTCGTACTCGCCGAGCGCGATGAAATCGAGGGCCCCTCCCGAGCGGCGGAACGTGTCCGCCGGCTCGGCGGTGACGTGCTGGCCGACGAGGATCGTTTTCGCGCCCGCCGTCTCCTTGGCGAGCGCGCAGTAGGAAAGATCGTTGTCGATCGAAGGGGTCGCCGCGTGCATGACCACATAGGAGGGCTTCTCGCGGAGGAGGAGGGCGCGGACCTCTTCGCGCCTCCGGTTCTCCGCGCACGCGTCGACGAGCCGGGCGTCGATCCCCGCTTCGAGAAGCACCGCAGTCGCGACGGCGAGGTAGTCAGGGTGTCTCTGGACCCGCCCCCTCGAGCGTGCGTCCCAGCGCGCCGACCGGACGAAATCGTCCACGAAGGGCGGGTTCAGCATCAGCACGTCGGACATGGGCGATCTCCCGGCGCGGCGCAAGCGGTCGGTGAGAGGGGAGCGCGCGGCATGAACCGCGCGGGTTCGGGGCGGGAAGCGCCGATACCGCCGAACTGCCTATATTCTAATGAGGTTAGAGGCGCCCGTCAACACGCCGCCCCTCGCCCCCGGCTGCGCTCCGGCCGCCCTTCCCCGGCGACCGCGCGGGGGGGCAGCGTCCCCTTCTTCGCCTGGGCGTCGCGGGCGGGTCCTCCGCGTTGCGGCGGCCGGCCCACGCAGTATACTATGAGAGAAGAGCTTTCGCTTCCGGGCCCGTGCTCGATGGGGCCGGGACGCGAGGCGGCAATCGTTCACAGAAACCGGGAGTAGACGAATGGTCACCTTTACCGACACGGCGCGCGAGCGGATTCTCGCCATCATGGAAGCACAGGAGAAGACGGGTTGCGGAATCCGGGTCGTGATCGCCGGCCGTCGCAGCGAGGGCTACCGCCACGAGCTCTCCTGGGTCGAGCCCGGCCGTGAGGCGGAGGACGACACGGTCGTCGAGGTGGACGGCTTCAAGGCGTACATCGATCCCCTCAGCGCCCCGAGCATCGAGGGCACGACGGTCGACTACGTGGAGGACGCCGGCGGCGGGGGTTTCGTCTTCAAGAACCCGAACCCGGTCTCCTGGTCGGATCCCGAGAACGGCCCGGCGGTCATGGAGCTGGTCGAAAGCGCGATCAACCCGGCCCTGTCGGGACACGGAGGCTTCGTCGAGCTGCTCGACGTCAAGGAGGGGAACGTCTACGTGCGCATGGGGGGCGGTTGCCAGGGATGCGGGATGGTCAACGTGACCCTCAAGCAGGGGATCGAGCGCATGATCAAGGAGAAGATCCCCGCGATCCGAGCCGTGGTCGACACGACCGATCACGCGGGCGGAGCGAACCCCTACTACCGGCCGACCCACTGATCGTTCCTTTCGACACCTCGGCGGGCGCGTCCTCCAAAGCGGGCGCGCCCCCTTCCTTTTCGTCTCGCGGAGCCCCTCCGCCTCGCCCCGGCGGGAGGCCGGCGACCCCATCTCCCCTCTTCGGGCCCAAAAAGGTGTTCCGGCTCGCCCGCCCAGGGTGTATACTGAATTCACACGGGGCCCAGCCCCTCATGGCCTGCTTCTCGGAGAGGTGCCGTGTCGAGCGGGAACGCTTCCTTTCGCTCCCACGAGGAAGGGATTCCGCGGCACCCGGCATTCGCCGGATCCTTCGTGCGCCGTCGGGCGAGGAGGAAGAAGGCGCGCTGGTTGTCCGCGTTTTTCTACGCCCTTCTCGTTCTCCTGAACCTCGCCGTGCTCTCGCTCTTCGGTCCCGGCGGGATCGCGGACGACCTCCTCCGCATCTTCAGCGGCGCGCAGGAAACCGTCCGAGGGGCCCAGACGCCCCCGCCGGCCGCGCAGGGCCAGTTTCCCCCTGGCGAGAACTGGGACAACCGCGCCGAGGCCACGGTTCGGCCGACAACCGGCGAACGGTAGCCGCGCGGGCGCTCCCTCGCGAATGGCGGCCTCCTTCCGGAGCCGGCCGGTCCTACCTCCCGGGCGGGGGAGAGACCGCGTCGAACACATCCGCGGTCCACGGCATCTTCTCTCGGAAGATCTCGCGCGCCGCCTCCGCGTAGAGGCGGATCTCGTGCTGGGCGTGGGGGTCGCAACGGAGCTTGAGGAAGTTCATCAGGGCGCGGGCGTTCACCGACCAGTAGAACTGCGTGTACATGTTGAGCGGGAGGACGACCCGCGCGAGCTCCTTCGCCGTCCCCTCTTCCAGAAGCCCCCGGTACGCGGCGACCGCGCGCTCCGAGGCGGCCCGGATCCGCTCGCCGAACGCGCGGTGCTCCTCCTCGGCGAGATCGGCGACGACGGATCCCTGCCTGTTCTTCGCCTCCTGCACGCGCTTCCGGTCCGGAACGTAGTACTCCTCCTCCGGAAACACCGTGTAGCGCCCGGAGATTTCATTAAAGCTCGACCATCGATGCCGAAACCATTGCCGGGCGACGAAGATCGGGCACTTCACGTGAAACTGGAAGACCGACTGCTCGAACGGCGTCTCGTGCCCGTGGGCGAGGAGATACCGGATCAGCTTCCGGTCCTGCTCCTCCCCCTTGACCCCCTGCCCGAAAGAGACGCGCGCTGTTTGGACGACGGTGAGGTCTCCGCCCATGAAGTCGACGAGACGGAGAAATCCGCGGTCGAGGACCTCGCGGTTCAACGCCGAATCCCCTGGAGGTTGAAGCAGACCACCTTCGGCTCGGTCATCTCGAGGAGGGCGAACTGGATCCCCTCCCGGCCGAGCCCGCTCCTCTTGACCCCGCCGAACGGCATCTGGTCGACGCGGTAGTCGGAGGAGTCGTTCACGATGATCCCCCCCACCTCCATCTCGCGGATCGCGTAGAACGCCTTCTCGAGAGACGAGGTGAAGATCCCGGCGAGGAGCCCGTAATCCGGCTCGTTCGAGAGGCGTACCGCCTCCTCGAGGTCGTTCACCGGGTAGAGCGAGACGACCGGCGCGAACACCTCCTCGCAGCCGACCCGGGCGCCCTCCGGCACTTCGGCGAGAACCGTCGGGTCGTAGATCGCGCCGCGCCGCTGTCCGCCGGCGAGGAGCTTCGCCCCGGCCTTCATCGAGTCGTTCACCCACGATTCGATCCGCTTCGCCTCCTTCTCGGTGATCATCGGCCCCATGTCGCAGTCTTCCTCGAGCTTCGGGCCGACCTTGTACTTCTTCGTGCGGGCGACGAAGGCCTTCGTGAACCTCTCGTAAACCGGCATCTCGATGTAAATCCGCTGCACGCCGATGCAGTTCTGCCCCGCCGCCCAGAAGGCGCCCGAGACCGAGCACTCGACGGCGAGGTCGAGGTCCGCGTCCTGGCAGACGATCACCGGGCTGTTCGAGCCGAGCTCCATGCCGATCTTCTTGAGCCCCGCCTTGCGGACGATCGCCTCGCCCGCCTCGGGGCCGCCGGTGAAGGAGACCATCCGGATCCGCGGGTCGGTCACGAGAACGTCGCCGATCCGGTCGCCGTGGCCGGTGACGACCTGGAGGGCCTCGGGGGGGAGTCCGGCCTCGAGGAACGCCTCGGCGAGAAGGAGGGCGGAGAGCGGGGTGACGGTCGCCGGCTTCAGCACCACCGCGTTTCCGCCGGCGAAGGCGGGTCCGAGCTTGTGCGCGACGAGGTTCAGCGGATCGTTGAACGGAGTGATCGCCGCGATGACCCCGATGGGGAAGCGGTAGTAGTAGCCGACCCGGTTCTCCGAACCGGGCGCCGCGTCGAAGTTCACCGTCTCGCCGATGACCTTCCTCGCCTCGTCCGCCGCCACTTGCAGCGTGTTCGAGCAGCGGAACGCCTCCTTGCGCGCCTCGCGGATCGTCTTCGATCCCTCGCGGGCGATCATGCGCGCGTACTTCTCCTGACTCCCGGCGACGATCTCGGCCGCCTTGCGGAGGATCGCCACCCTCTTGTGGGTGGGAAGCCTCCGCATGATCTCGAACCCTCTCCCCGCGCTCTCGATCGCCCCGAGGACGTCCTTCTCGTTGGCGGACGGGACCGTGTCGACCACGGAGCCGTCGAAGGGGTCGGTGACGTCGATCTTGTCGTCGCGGTCGACCCACCGGCCGCCGATCAGCATTTTCATGGTTCCTCCTCCTCTATGACCTGCCGCTCGAGCGGTGGATCTCGATGAGATCGGCGAGAACCGCGAAGCCGGTCGCCGTCCGCCCGGCGCCGGGGCCGACCACGGTGACGCTTCCGAGAAGGTCCGTCTCGAACGTGACGGCGTTCGTCGGCCCGCTCACCCCGGCGAGCGGATCGTTCAGCGGGAGCGCGACCGGAGCGACGGAGGCCCGGATCCGGCCCCCCTCGGCCGAAGCGCGCCCGATCAGCTTGTAGCGCTTCCCCTCGGAGGCCGCCTTCTTCATCATCTCCGGCGTGATCTCCGTGATCCCCTCGCAGGGGATGTCGGACGGCTTCACGCGGCCGCCGAGAACGTGGTTCGAGAGGATGACGACCTTGCCGAGAGCGTCCCATCCCTTGACATCCGCGTCCGGCACCGCCTCGGCGTAGCCGAGCTCCTGCGCCTTCTCGAGGATCTCCTCGTACCCCATCCCCTTTTCCATTTCGGTGAGCATGTAGTTCGTCGTTCCGTTGAGGATCCCGGCGAACGCCGTGATCCGGCATCCGGCGAGGTTCTTCCGAGCGAGGGAGAGGGTCGGCGTGCCGCTCATCACCGTCCCCTCGAAAAGGAAACGGACCCCCTTCGAGCGGGCGAGATCGGCGAGATCGTGGAGGAAGAGCGCGACCGGGCCCTTGTTCGTCGTGGCG
>JBDRFQ010000151.1:0-9933 GCA_043818685.1 Candidatus Eiseniibacteriota bacterium | reverse complement strand
GGCCGCGCGCGGCTTCTTGCCGGCGACGTGGAAGGAGCGGTGAAGACGTACGACGATCTCCGGAACAGGGCGCCGGACGACGCGACACGGGAGCGGGCGATCTTCGAAACGGGCCGGGCGCGCTTCTTTTCCGGGCGGATGGACGATGCGCTCGCCGAGTACCGGCGCGTGATCGACCAGTATCCGACCGGCCGCTATCTGAACGACGCCCTCGCACAGTCGATCTTCATCTCGGAGAACCGGGACGCGGGGGACGCGGCGCTGACGGAGTACGCCGCGTGCCTCCTGTTGATCGAGCGGAGGGAATACGCCGAGGCGCGGGCGCGGCTCTCGGCGATGTACGAGACGCTCGTGGTCGCCGCGATCAGGGACGATCTCGCCTGGCAGCTCGCGGAGCTCGAGGAGAGGGAGGGGCGCCTCCGGCAGGCGATCGAGCGCTTCGAGCGGATCGAGGAGGAGTTCCCGGGCGGGAGGCTCGCCCCGAGCGCCGCGGTCCGGGTCGCGGACCTCCACTCGACCAAGCTCGGGAACCTCGAGGAGGGAATCGCCCGCTACGAGAAGTTCCTGATCGAGTACACGGAGAGCATTCTGGTCGAAGAGGTGCGGAGGAAGAAGCTCGATGCGGAGCGGCGGCTGGGGTCATAGCGAGAGGCGAAGAGAGAGTGATGGCCATATTGTCAAGATATGAATGGTTGGCCGGTTACGCCGCCTTCCTCGTTCTTGGGCTCGCGTATGCGCGTCCTTCCGTGGTCGCGGCGGAGACCTACCTCGTTCCGATGGACCTCTCGCAGACCGATCACCTCAAGGCGTACGGAGTCGCCTACTGGTATCTCGAGCAGGGGGTGGAGGTCCACTGGCTCCTGAACTACCGCGGCGGCTCGTTCCTTGCCGAAGGCGGGGAGTTTCTCGAGAAGCGGGCCCGGCTCCACGGCGTCCGAATCGAGCGGCTTGCCCCCTCGGAGTGGGATCGTGTCCGGGCGCGCATCGAGGAAGAGAACATGGCGGACGTGCTCCTCGAGAGGGCGCCCCGGGTTGCGATCTACACGCCGCCGAACAAGCAGCCGTGGGACGACGCGGTGACTCTCGCGCTCGCGTACGCCGACATCCCGTACACCACGCTCTGGGACGAGGAGGTTCTCGCCGGGGAGCTGGAGCGGTTCGATTGGCTCCATCTCCATCACGAGGACTTCACCGGACAATATGGGAGGTTCTACGCGAGCTTCAAGAACGCGGACTGGTACAAGCGGGAGCAGGCGCTCTACGAGACGCTTGCGCGGGAGGCGGGGTTCGCCAAGGTCTCGGAGCACAAGAAGGCGGTCGCGCGCGCGATCCGGGCGTACGTTTCGAGGGGCGGCTTTCTCTTCAGCATGTGCTCCGCCACGGACACGTACGACATCTCTCTCGCCGCGTGGAAGACGGACATCTGCGACGTCATGTACGACGGGGACCCGCCCGCTCCGAACGCGGAGAAGTATCTCGACTACTCGGAAGCGTTCGCCTTCGAGAACTTCCGCCTCGTGATGGATCCGATCATCTACGAGTTCTCGGACATCGACGTGTCGAACTACGCGCAGGCCGCGGGGGCGGAGGACGACTACTTCACGCTCTTCGACTTCTCGGCGAAGTTTGATCCGATTCCGAGCATGCTGACGCAGAATCATGTTTCGGTCGTGAAGGGTTTTCTCGGGCAGACCACCGCCTTCCGGAAGTCGCTCATCAAGAAGCCGGTCGTGATCCTCGGCGAGACGGAGGGGGCGGGAATCGTGAAGTACCTCCACGGGAACCACGGCCGCGGGACGTTTACGTATCTCGGCGGCCACGACCCCGAGGACTACCAGCACGCGGTGGGCGATCCTCCGACCGATCTCTCCCTCCACAAGAGCTCGCCCGGCTACCGCCTCATCCTGAACAACATCCTCTTCCCCGCGGCGAAGAAGAAAGAACGGAAGACGTAGGCTCTCCGCGGCTCCCGCTGGGCCAGGAGCGGCCCGCCTTCCTCGGCTCCGGGAACCGCCCGGGCCGCCCGCCGAGCCTCTTCTGTTGAACGAAACCGCTTCGCGCTAGCTCCCCCCTCCTCCACCGGGGGCTTCCTTGAGGGGGGGTATCCCCTGGCTCCCAGGAAAGGCGGCGTCCTCCTATGATGGGGCTGTTGCAGAAACCCCAAGTCCCGCCGCTGGCGGGGAGGAGGACGCCATGGGCAAGCTTCACGATCGGATGGAGGAGGACCTCACGCTCGGAGGGTACAGCCCCTGCACCCGCAAGGTCTATCTCTGTTACGCCCGCCTGTTTGCCGGATTCCACCATCGTTCTCCCGCGGAGATGGGGGAGCAGGAGATCCGTGTCTACTTGCTCCACCTGGTGGAGGAGCGGAAGGTGTCGAGGCAGACCTATCGCCAGGTTCGGGCGGCGCTCACCTTCCTCTATGCAGTGACCCTGCGTCGGCCGGTGGAGGTGGCGTATCTGCCGGTCCGCCGGGGCAAGACGCCGCTGCCGGTCGTGCTGAGTGGCTCGGAGGTGGCTGCCTTGCTCGATGCGGTGTGCGATCTGAAGTACCGGGCGATCCTGATGGCCATCTACTCCGGGGGCTTGCGGATCTCGGAGGCGTGCACGTTGCGGCCCGGGGATATCGACTCCAAGCGTCGCGTGATCCATATCCGTGCCGGCAAGGGAGGACGCGATCGCTACACGATCCTCTCGGAACGCTTCCTCGCCCTCCTTCGGAAGTATTGGAGAACGGAGCGGCCGACCGAGTGGTTGTTCCCCGGTGGTGCCCCTGCAGGGCACGTCTCCCCCGACGCCGCCCGGCTCGTCTTTCACAAGGCGGTCCATGCGGCGGGCATCCGAAAGCAGGTCACGCCGCACGTCCTGCGGCACAGCTTCGCCACCCATCTCTTGGAGTGCGGCACCGACATCCGAACGGCCCAGGTCTTGTTGGGGCACGGATCTCTGCGAGCCACCGAGGTCTACACCCATGTGAGCGTGGAGCACATCGGCCGGACGCGGAGCCCGCTCGATCTCCTGGGAACACCCCTGTCCTCGGTGTTGGGCTGAGTCAGATCGTGATCCGCCCCTCCGACCGGCCGCGTCACGAGGTCGCCGAGATCGTCCGTGCGCATGGCGGCGACTACCGTCGGGCGTACGGCCCTTCCCCCGCACAGGAGAAGGTGCTCCGTCATATCGCCACGTGCCGCACCCGCGTTCTCGGAGGACACATCGACCGGTGTGGCGCCTGTGGCTACGAACGCATCTCCTACAACTCCTGCCGCGACCGACACTGCCCCAAGTGCCAGGGCACGGCACGAGCCGAGTGGCTCGAGGCCCGCCTGGAACGGCTGCTCCCCCCCCCCACGTGCACGTTGTGTTCACTCTCCCCGAGGAACTCCACCCCCTCGCGCTCGGGAACAAGAAGACCGTCTTCGACATCCTCTTCGCGGCCGCCGCCGAGACGCTCCAGGAAATCGCGCACGACGACAAGCACCTCGGAGCCCAGCTCGGCTTCACCGCCGTCCTCCACACCTGGGGGCAGAACCTCCTCTTCCATCCGCATCTGCACTGCGTGGTCACCGGAGGCGGTCTCTCGCCCGAGGGCGATCGCTGGATCCCGGCACGGAAGAACTACTTCCTCCCCGTCCGCGTGCTCGGAGCCCTCTTCCGGGGCAAGTTCCTGCACCGACTGCACGACGCCTACCGTCAAGGGCGGCTCGCTCTCGGGGCGGGCACCGCCCCACTGGCCCACCCACCCCACTGGCGCGCACTCCTCGACGGGCTCTATCGCAAGGCGTGGGTCGTCTACGCCAAGACCCCCTTCGACGGAACGGAACACGTCTTCCGCTATCTCGCTCGCTACACCCACCGCGTCGCCATCGCCAACCGCCGGATCGTCGCCTTCCAGAATGCCCGAGTCATTTTTACCCTGAAGGATCACGCCGAAGAGGGAAAGAGGAAGCGGATGACGCTCGACGTCGTGGAGTTCCTCCGACGCTTCCTCCTCCACGTCTTGCCCAAAGGCTTCTCCCGCATCCGTCACTACGGCCTCTACGCGGCCCGCAACGTGGACACCCGCTGCGCCATCGCCCGCCATCGGTTGGCACCCCAAGCCCGCACTCCTAACCCCCAGGACATGCACCCGGTGAAAGAAGACCGCCCTTGGTGGGAACGGCTGCGAGCACGGACAGGCATCGACCTCATGGCTTGCCCTCACTGCCGGGCCGGACGCCTCGTGCGTCAGACCGCTGTCGAGAGGATCACTGAAGTCTGGCTCGCGCCCACTGGCACGGATCCTCCGTTCCCGGACGCCTGGGGGAGGTAGACGATGAGTTCGAGAACGAGAGAGGATAACGACGGGTCGCGGCCGCCCACTCGGTCTGGTGAAGTCTCCGGAGATCCGTCCCCATCCGGCAATCGTGCGCCCAACCACCCGATCCACCCCACTCCCGCCCCTCGTCCTGCCCTGTTCTCACCCGCGCCACTCTCCTCTCGACACCCGCGGCCGATGAAATCGCCATAGACCGGCCTGCGCGGCTTCGTTCAACAGGCGGATTACGGGAATGCCCGCTCCGCGGGACTCCCGTAATCCGCTAGGAGTTAACCGCTTGGTCTCAGGTTCGAGTCCTGCCCGAGGAGCCAGCCCAAACCCCCCTCTCGTAACTTCAGCAAACTCAATCGCTTAGAGATGCACCGCTTCCTGGGCCCCCGGCCGAGACTCGAACCTACCACCAAGTAGTTGACAGCCTCAGGGTACCTCCCTTCGGTTGTCGTAACCTGCTGAATCGAGGTACCCCATCCTCCTTCCTGACACAATCTCTGTTACATCACCACGCGAGGCCCGTCTTGACTTTCCGAGAGAAATCTGGTACCCTCTGGACCGTTTACAGCCGCAACACAGTTCATCATTGCAGTCCAGAATGAGGGGAGGTGGTGAATCGCATCCGTTTGGCACTACATCAGGTCTGTGGAGAGCGGCAGAGCGCTGTGACCTAGATGAATCCTGACTCGCCCGAGAAAGCGGGGAAAGAAAGAAGGAGCGACGACAATGAAGAGACTTCTTGTTCTGGCACTGGTGTTGTTGGTGGGCGTGGCGTTTGCTGGAACGGGGCCGAAGGTCACTGGCGGCGGCACCGTAGACTGGCCCAATGGACGAGTCACCTATGGCTTCAATGCTCAGCAGATCGACGTCTCCGGTGAAGCCAAGGGGCAGTTTCAGGTCCACCACCGAGATGTCGGTGGCCTCTCGATCCACGGGGAAGTTCTCTACCTGGCCGTGAATGCCGCCACGGGAGAGGCCTGGATCGGTGGTGCGGTCACCCATTCAGATGATCCCTCTTACGACGGGTTGGAGTTCTACTTTGAAGTGAAGGACGGCGCGCCCGACATGGTAAGCCCGGTTACCTATAATGTCGGGGTGGCGATCAACGCGCTATCGATGCCCGCTCTCTTCTTGCAGGAGTGGACGAACGGCAACGTGAAGATCCACTAGAAAGAACTGTGCTTCGGTGGGGCGGGGTGCCGCGTTAGGTGGTGGCGTGCTGACCGATCTCTGAGATTTACCTCGGAGGAAGCCCTGGGCTTGGGGCTCTCTGCATGATACGCCGGCTGTATTCCCGTGGCCTTGAGGGCACCTCGCCCTTGCCTCTTCTGTCTGATGTCCGACATGGGACGTTCCATCGATCGCCGTTCCTCGCGTGAGACGGCCGAATGCGTCGAGGCCAACATGGTGGTCGTTTCCCGAGGAGCGGCGCGTTTAGCCAGGTCGTCCCCTCACTCCCCCGCGCCCGATCGGCGGGGAGCGGGAGGGGGAGGGGCGTCACGGGCGACGACGCTACCGTCGGCCTTCTCTCCACAGCGGCACCGCCAGCCCGCCCGTGGAGACGAGCGGCGCACCTGCCGCGAAAACAGGTGGAGACCATAGGGCGGTTACTGACACGCGGGACCGGACCGGCGAGGCGCATACCCCGCGTGGGGCGTGACCGGCCGGGATCGGCTGGTTCAGGCGGCTGTTCGACGGCCGCAGTAAGCCGTCCCACTCCCTCCGAGGCGGCCAGACCTTCATCGTGGGTCTACTCCGCCGACAGGCCGCGCACCAGGAGCACGACTCCCACGAGAATCGGCAGTACCGTGTACACGATGACGTGGATGACCGTTCCGGCCAGCGAACCCCACTTCTGCCTCATGGCGTCCAGCTTACCGAGTGCTGGCCGGTTGGTCACCCGCGCGTAGATCGTGAACACGCCATATCCGATGGCGGCGACTCCGAGAACGACGTTGAAGTTCATTCGCACCTCTCAACTCGTGTGCCACAATGGCGCGATCGTCCACGACTCATCCGCGCTGCGGCGCGAAGCTGCTTCTGTCGTGGGGGCGCCCGCCGAACGTTGTCGGTCAGCTACCGCGCCGGAGTCCGCGACTCACGAGATCACGGGTCCCGCGCGGTGCCTATCTTGCCACGTCGCTCACTCCTCGGCGCGCTGGTCCCCCTCGCTCCCCCGCGCTCGATCGGCGGGGAGCGGGAGGGGGAGGGGGGGCGCGGGCTATCCCGCCACAGCAGGATCGCCAGCGCGCCTGTGGAGACACAGGGCGACCTATATGCGAAAATGGGTGGCGCCGCATGGGCAAGAACTTAGGCGACCACGCTCCGGTCGTCAAAGGATGGGTCCGCCCCGAAGGCCTAGCTCTTGGACAGCTTTTCACAGAGCTGAGCAATGTCCCCGATGAGGTCTCTGTTCTCCTCAAGTTCCTTCGGCGTCAGCTTCAACTTGATCGCGTCCCTTCGGTGAGTACCGGCCGAAATCCCAGCCTCCTCAAGCCGTCGAAGCAGGTCGTCTCGCTGCTCATTCCCAACGCGCATGTGGATGTGGCAATGAGTTGAAGCACGGCGCGGGTGAAACCAGCAGAAGTTGTACCCTTCGGTCCCAAGCGCGATATGGCCTTTGTTGTAGGTCACGCGCGGGGCAGCGCCCCCCGAAGGAAGCAGCCCGACGATGACATCTACGATGCTGAGCGAACTTGCGTTAGCCCTCTTCTCCCAGTACTTTCGATCAGTCTGTTCGGCGCCACTATCCTCCTCCTCATCTGGGAACTCGTAGACGTCTAAAACCTTCGTGAAGTGGAGGACGATATGGTCGCCGAAACGAAAGGCGCTGAGCTGAAGCGCAATCATCGGGACTGCCCGGTTCAGAAGGCGGATGACGTTGAAGAAACGGCTTGTGATTTCCTCCGCCACGATCACAGCCCGGTGGTCGAGAGTCGGATACCTCTGGCGCTCGATGTCCCAGTACTCGATGGTACGAATGATGTGGCTCTCGTCGAGGGTGCCGAGCATGACCTCGATCTCGTAGCGGGTGTCTCCCTCGGGATCGTACATAAGAAAGTCGATACGCCCCCCGGATGGTTGGGATTTCTCTCGCCTGATCACGTGCAGATCGCCAAGCCCGAGAAGCGAGGGATCCTCGGCGATGCGGTCCTGAAGCCACTTCTCGTCGAGCCCGAAAGAGCGGAGTGCTGCCGGGGCGACCTTCTTGAGTTCAAGCGTCATGGGCGGCTCCTTTCACGGGCGAGAGCACAGGGCTAGCGGTGATTGGCCACGGCTCCGTCAACCGATTGCCCGAGTTCCACCAGAGGAGTGCATCCTGTCTCACTGTTCTCCCTCCACGATCCCGATCTCCTTCTCCGTCAGCCCGTACAGTTCGTACACCAGGCGGTCGATCTCAGCGTCGGTCGCGTCGATCTGACGCTGGATGCTCTCTCTCTGAGCGGTGGATCGAGAGGCCCCAAACCCACCATGGAGCGACAGCATTGAATCTACGAGCGAGACAAGGTGGTCCAAAGAGACCTTGGCCTGAGTGCTTGTGTGAGGTGGACCCGGCGCAGGAAGCGCAAGGATATCCCTGATCGTGACCTGCGGGAAATCATCCTTGGTGGCCTGACTGACCTGTGCCAGATATAGGCGAGAAAGCAGCCGGCTGTTAACGATAGCCAACACGTACTTTGTACTGAAGCCAGGCTTCGTAATCAGGGCGTAAAGGTTCTTGTTCGTAATGACGGTTTTGTCGATGAGCGACGCCATCAAGCGCCGTTTCCTGCTCACGAGGCGCCGAAGGAGTATCCTCTCCCCCTTGAACCATCGAAAGTCCTTCGGATACTCGCGCATCTTGGGGCCGTACTCGACCCACCGAGGAGCCTTGAAGTTGACGCTATACCTGTAGACGTCCCCTTCGAAGTAACGATGCGCCTGCTCCTCGGTCTTCTTCCTGGTCAGCATACTCCTGTTGAAGAGGACACCTCGTTTCATCTCAACACAGTCAGCAAGCTTGAGAGCACAGGAGCGGCCCAAACGGCCGAGCAGGGTCAGGATTCCGACATCCATCACGAACTTCTGGTCTGCCCCCTCCCACCAGGAGGCTTGAGCGACCTCGCGGATCGGTAGGCGGTTCATATCGATCGATACAATCCGATCCCGCTTGGGGTACTCGAACACCTTCGCGGCGTGGCTAGTCGCTGGTTTGGCCTTGCATGTCGTCAGTATAACGGTGTCAATGTAGGCGCCGGTAAACACATCGAACGGAGGTACCCTCGAAAAGTGTGGAAATAGGATGAAGGCAGCGTAGCCTTCCGGGTTGTCGAAGACCCGCGGGCAGAGTGCCCGCATGGAAGGAGGCGCTGCCGTGAAGAAGAGAACCACGAAGAGCCCGTCCGCTGCAAGCGTTGTCTGGGAGACGCTCGAGACGCACCTTCGGGGAGGGATCCAGGGGATGCTCCAGCGGATCCTTGAGGAAGAGGTCACGGCATTCCTGGGGCGCGAGAAGAGCGAGCGACGCCGGCCGGTGGACGGTTCGCTCGGTTATCGGAACGGATATGGGAAGGAGAGACGTTTGGCGCTCTCGTGCGGGACGGTCGTTCTGCGTCGGCCTCGTCTCCGGGGACTGGAAGAGCGGTTCGTGAGCCGGATCCTGCCGTTGTTCTGCCGGCGGACGAAGGAGGTCGGCGATCTCCTTCCGGAGCTGTACCTGCACGGGCTCTCTCTGGGTGATTTCGAGCTAGCGCTGCGGGGGCTCCTCGGAGAGGGCGCACCCTTGTCGCCGAGTTCGATCGATCGGCTTCGAGCGAAGTGGCAGGGGGAGTTCGAGGAGTGGCGGACTCGATCGCTGGCGGAGGAGGAGGTCGTCTATCTCTGGGTCGACGGGATCTATGTGAAGGCGGGTCTCGAGAAGGAGAAGGCGTGTCTCCTCGTCGCGATCGGGGCCTTGCGGGACGGCCGGAAGATCGTCCTTGCGATCGAGAGCGGCTATCGGGAATCGACAGAGAGCTGGGCGGAGCTCCTGCGCGGTCTTCGGGATCGGGGGATGACTGTACCCCGGTTCGTGATCGGGGACGGACACCTGGGGATCTGGGGAGCCTTGGACGAGGTCTTCCCGAGAGCGGAGCAGGGGCGCTGTTGGAACCATAAGATCCGGAACGTTCTCGCGGCGCTTCCCCGAAAGCTCCGGGCTCCGGCGGAGGATCTCCTTCGGAAGATTCCGGCGGCCGAGACGCAGGAGGAGTGCGAACGGCTTCGCGACCGGTTCGTCCGACGCTACCAGGGGGGTTACCCGAAAGCGGCCGAGACGCTGCTCCGAGACTGGGAACGGATGGTCACCTTCTATCGGTTCCCGAAGGAACACTGGAAACACCTCCGGACCTCGAACGTCGTCGAGTCACCGTTCGCGTCGGTTCGTCTGCGAACAGCTGCGGGCAAGAGATACAAGAAAGTGGCCAACGCCACCGCGCTGATCTGGAAGGTCCTGATGGTCGCCGAGAGTCGGTTCCGACGGCTCGACGCCCCTCATCTCCTCGCCCAGGTCGCCGAGGGTGTCGTCTACGCCGATGGAGTGCGTGTGCAGAGTCCAAAGCGGAGGGCCGCTGCCTGATTCCCATTTACACACCTATTGACAGGACCTC
>JBDRFQ010000150.1:0-8219 GCA_043818685.1 Candidatus Eiseniibacteriota bacterium | reverse complement strand
GCGAGCCGGGAGATTCCGCGCGGCCCGATCCGCGTCGTGTTCACTTGCGACGAGGAGGTCGGGCGGGGCACCGCGAAGATCGACCTCAAGGAGGTGAACGCGTCGGTCGCCTACACGCTCGACGGGGGGAGCGCGGGGGCGATCGAGAACGAGACCTTCTCCGCCGACCTCGCGACGGTGACGATCACCGGATACAACATCCACCCTGGGCTCGCAACGGGGAAGATGATCAACTCGATCCGCCTCACCGGCCAGTTCCTCTCGAGGATGCCCTGGCACCGCCTCGCGCCGGAGACGACCGCGGGCCGCGAGCCCTTCCTCCATCCTTACGTGCTCGAGGGGGGCGTCGCAGAGTCGAAGATCAAGGTTCTCCTCAGGAGCTTCGTGACGAAGGACCTCGCCAAGCAAGCGAAGATCCTGCGCGAGATCGCCGCGACGATCGAGGCGGAGCACCCGAAGGCGAAGGTCGAGGTCGACGTCAAAACTCAGTACCGGAACATGGGCGAGTACCTCGTGAAGGAGCCGCGCGCCGTGAAGCTCGCCACAGAGGCGGTCAAGAAGATCGGCGTGAAGCCGCTCTTCGAGGCGATCCGCGGCGGGACGGACGGCTCGCGCCTCTCCGAGATGGGGCTCCCGACGCCGAACCTCTTCTGTGGGATGCACAACTTCCACTCCACTCTCGAGTACGCATGCCTCGAGGAGATGGAGCTCTCCGTGAGAACCCTGATCGAGCTGGCGCAGCTCTGGGCGAAGGAGAAGCGGCGCGCGGCGTGAAACCCGGTCTCGGCACGACAGGCGAGGGGCCCTTCTGGATCGATCGGCGGGATGCGCCGCCTCGGGAGAGCGTGCGCTTCGTCCTCATCGGGACGACGGAGCCGGGAAACATCGGCGCCGCCGCCCGCGGGATGAAGGCGATGGGCTTCCGGCGGCTTGTCCTCGTCGGACCGGCCGAAGGGTGGATGACCGCCCACGCGGCCGCGATGGCGCACGGGGCGGAGGAGCTTCTCGAGGAGGCGGAGGTTCGCGAAACGCTCGACGAGGCGCTCCGCGGCTGCACGTGGGTCGTCGGAACGACCCGACGCCCGAGGAGGCATCAGGCGGAGACCGTCACGCCGCGCGAGTGGGGCGCTGAGCTCGCGGCGGTCCCGCGCGGCGAGGAGGTCGCGATCCTCTTCGGCCCGGAGAAGACCGGCCTCACGAACGAGGACGTCCTCCGCTGCCGGCTCGTGGTGACGATCCCTTCGCCCGTCGACTATCCTTCTCTCAACCTCGCGCAGACGGTCATGCTGATGGCGTACGAGTCGGGTCTCGCGCTCCGGGAGCCGGCGGAGCGGGCCGGCTCGCCGGCTCTCGCGTCGGACGAGGAGCTCGAACGGATGTACGCCCACGTGGAGGAGGCGCTCCACGCGAGCCGGATGAACGAGAAGAAGGTGCGGTCGATGATGCGCCATCTCCGGATCATCCTCGCCCGCGCCGGGCTCTCCAAGGACGACACCTCCACCTTCCACACGCTCGCCGCGCGGATCCGCGGCCCGCGGCCGCGGGCGAAGCGGGAACACGATTCTTAGTAGACCCTTCCGCTCGGTGGGCCGATCTTCCCCTCGCGGCACGCCTCCGAGCGCTGCCGCGCTCTCGGCGGACTCGCTCGGCAGACCGACCTCCTCCTCGGGGCACGCCTCCGAGCGCTGCCGCGCTCTCGGCTCTGCTCGCTCGGCCACCCGCCCCCGGGCGGGGGCCTTCGGCCCACAATCGAGGGGGCGGGTACCCGGCCTCGTCGAGAAGGCCCCGAGGGGGAGGTTGGCCCGCCTCGCTCGTGGGAGGTTTCGGATGGGATGGACGAGGAGGGATCCGCCGTCGACCCGCGCAACCACGGCGGGTGGCGGCGGCAGGTGTCCGCGAGGAGCGGGAGTTCGGGTACCAGATTCTCCTTTTCCGGTCGCCTGGACCTCCCGACCGGGCGATGTGTCGCTCGGAAAGAGGTATCTGGTACCTGAACTCACAAAGAGAGCGGAAACGCCGCTCTTGCGGACCGTTCGCCCTCCTGCTAACGTCGTGTCGCTCGCCAGGCTACGGAGGGAGGAACGCCGCTTGTCCAAGCCGAACCGGGCGACGCCCGAAGGGACCGCCGCCTACCGCGACCGATTCCAGGGGATGGTCGCGCAGGGCCACTTCCGCAAGCTCGGGGAGCTCACGGTCGGCTCGATCGGGATGGGGACGTATCTCGGCCTCCACGACGACGCGATCGACGCGGGCTACGAGAACGCGCTCACCGAGGCGCTCCGCTTCGCGTGCAACCACATCGACACCGCGATCAACTACCGCTGCATGAGGAGCGAGAAGGCGATCGGCCGCGCCCTCTCGCGGCTCTTCGCCGAGGGGGCGGTCTCGCGCGAGGAGGTCTTTCTCTCGACGAAGGGGGGCTACATCCCGTTCGATGGGGAGCCGCCCCCGAACATCCGCGGGTTCATTCGCTCGGCGTATCTGGAGCCGGGGATCGTGGACGAGGACGACCTCGTGGGCGGCTGTCACGCGATGACGCCGCGCTTCCTCGAGAAGCAAATCACGAGAAGCCTCGAGAACCTCCGTGTGGAGACGATCGACCTCTACTACCTGCACAACCCGGAGGTCCATCGCGCGGTCCTCCCGAAGCCGCACTTCCTCGATCGGGTCCGGCGGGCGTTCGCCTTTCTCGAGGAGGAGGTGGAGCGTGGGAGGATCGGACTCTACGGGGTCTCCTCGTGGGAGGCGTTCCGCGCCGAGCCCTCGAGCCCTGTCTACATCTCGCTCGAGGATCTCGCCCAGGCGGCGAAGGAGGCGGCCGGGGACGGGCATCATTTCGCGGCGATCCAGCTCCCGTTCAACGCCGCGATGATGGAAGGGTACGCGCTCGTGGCGCAGGAGGTCGGCGACGAGTACCTATCGGCGATCGACGCGGCGGCGCACCTCGGCCTCGGCGTGACCGCGTCCGCGCCCCTCCTTCAGGGGCGGCTCCTCAAGCGGTTTCCCGGGTTCCTCGACAAGGGGATGCGGGACCTCCGATCGAAATCGGAGAAGGCGATCCAGTTCGCCCGCTCGGTGCCGGGGATCGCGTCGGTGCTCGTCGGGATGAGCCGGGACATGCACGTCATCGAGAACCTCTCCCTCGCCAGGCGCCCGCCGCTCACCGAGGAAGAGCTCCTCCGCATGTTCGAAGAGTAGTCGTCCGGTTCCCCTAGCCTGGATGATTGCATCATCCAGGCTACTTCTTCGCCTCCTCCGTGCGCAGATAGACGGTCCGTGTGGGGAACGCGATCTCGAGCCCGAGACGCTCCACCGCGCGCATGATCGCGAGGTTCACCTCTTCTTGAAGCATGAGGAAGGCGCCGTAGTCGATCGTCGGCGTGATGAAGATCACCTTGATGTTCAGCGAGCTCTCGCCGAAATCGGTGAAGCGGACGTGAATCGTTTCCTGCTTGATGTCTTCGCGCGCTTCGAGAATCCCCCGGATCGCCCGGACCGCCGCCTCCATCTGGTCGGCGGTCGTCTCGTAGGTGACCCCGACGACGAAGTCGGCGCGCCGCGAATCGAGCAGGCCCCAGTTCTCGAGCGTGAGGTTCGCAAGAACCGAGTTCGGGACCGTGACGCGCGTCCGGAAGAGCTGGCGGATCCGTGTCGAGCGGAGCCCCACCTCCTCGACGAACCCGAAAAAGCCCTCCCCCTTGATCAGATCGCCGACGGCGAAGGGCCGGTCGAGGAGGATCGTGATCGACCCGAACACGTTCGCGAGCGTGCTCTGCGCCGCGAGCGCCAGCGCGAGGCCTCCGATGCCGAGCCCGGCGAGGAGGCCGGTCACCTTGTAGCCGAGGTTCTGGATGATCAGGACGAAACCGAGGATCCCGATCGCGACCTTGATCGCCTTCCGAATGAGGGGGACGAGCTGATCGTCGAGGGAGGAATCGGTCTTCTGCGCGATGTTCTGCAAGAAGAGGGCGAAGACGTCGGTCAGGCGGATGAGGAGCCACGTGAGGTCGATCGTCACGAGGAAGAGGACCGTGAGCTGCGAGAACCGCCGGAAGTCGACCGGCTCCTCCGGGATCCGCAAATATGAAAGGGCGATGTGAACGCCGATGAGGAAGATGAGGATTCCGATCGGACGGTCGATCGCGCGGATGACCGCGTCGTCGATGTCCGTTTCCGACCGGCTCGCGAGCCGCTTTAGGTGCCCGAGAAGGACGTGCCGAAAGATCGCGCGCGCGACGAACGCCGCGACGATGATCCCCCCGACGACGATGAGCGTGCGAAGCGAGAGAACGGGGAGGTCGCCGCTTCCCACCTGCGCCAAGCTGTCCAAGACGGTCCTCCTTCCGGCGTTGAAACGCTCTCCGGAAAGATATAGCAGACGCGCGGGCGGCGCGCAAGCCGCGCGGCCGGGGCTTGCCTTCGCCCGGATCCGGTTCTATGTTCTCCTCACACGGGGAGTCTGATCCGCCATGAACCGAAGACCGACACGCGAAGTCCGCATCGGAGAGGTCGCGATCGGAGGCGAGAACCCGATCGCGATCCAATCCATGACGACGGCCGACACCGACGACATCGACGCCTCGGTGCGCCAGGTGATCGAGCTGGCGCGCGCGGGGGCGGCGATCGTCCGCCTCACCGTCCCCTCGATCCGGGCGGCCGAGTCGCTCCGGCGGATCCACCGGGAGGTGCGTGAGGCGGGGATCGGCGTCCCCCTCGCCGCCGACATCCACTACACGCCGAACGCCGCGCTCGCCGCCGCCGAGTTCGTCGAGAAGGTGAGGATCAACCCGGGGAACTTCGCCGACCGCCCGGATCGCGTGCGCCCGGGCGAGACGTTCGAGACGGGGGCCGCGCGCGTCGCGGAGCTCTTCGGGCCGCTCGCTTCGCGCCTCCGGGAGCGAGGCGCCGCCCTCCGCATCGGTGTGAACCACGGTTCCCTCTCCGAGCGGATCACAGCCCGCCACGGCGACACCCCCGAGGGGATGGTCGAGTCCGCGCTCGAGTACATCGCCGTCTGCGAGCGCCTCGGCTTCGACCGGGTGGTCGTTTCGCTCAAGTCATCGATCCCCGCGGTCACCGTCGCCGCGAACCGGCTCTTCGCGCGGAAGTCGGACGCGGCGGGAGGACGCTATCCTCTGCACATCGGGGTCACCGAGGCGGGGTCGGGGGAGGAGGGGCGGGTCCGCTCCGCGGCGGGGATCGGCGCACTCCTCTCCGAGGGGTTGGGGGACACGATCCGCGTCTCTCTGACCGAGGATCCGGTTCTGGAGATCCCGGCGGCGCGCGAGATCCTCGATGCGGCATCGCGCGCGCGGGCCGCGCGAGAGGTGCTCCCCCCGGCCGCGGGGGAGGGTGGGCGCCGAACGACCGCGGTTCTCTCGATCGGGGACCGCCGCGTGGGAGGAGGGGAACCGCTCGCGGTTCTCGCCGCGCCCGAATCGGAGCCGGCACTCATGGAGCCTCCCGATCTCCGTCTCGCCCGATCGCCCGGGGAGGCTGCTTCGCTCGCGGCGGCGGGCGGTGTGGTCGTGCTTGAAGCGGTACGTCCGGACACGGCTCTCCGCGCCTCGACCGCGAACCCCCGGGCGCTTCTTTTCGCGTTTCCCGGCTCGGAAGGAACCGACTGGCGCGAGGCCGATCGCCTGCTCGCCGAGGGCGGGGTCGTTCCTCTCGTCGCTCTCCAGGCGGAGACCTCCTCGAAGATCGCGCCGATCCTCGACCGGCTCCGGGAGGCGATACCGCGCGCGCTCGGCGCGGGCGCCGCGATCGGGGCGCCCTGCGGCCCGCCCGCGGATCTCGCCCCGGCTCTCGAGCGGGTCCTCCGGGAGCGGGGGCTCGCCTGGCCGCAGTTTCTCTCGCTCGGCTCGGAACTCGGGATCATCGAGAACACGATCGCGCTCGCCCCGCCCCTTCTCGACGGGCTCGGCGACCTCCTCGTCGCGCGCGGTCCGGGCGCGCTCCGCGCCGCG
This sequence comes from Candidatus Eiseniibacteriota bacterium, assembly GCA_043818685.1. Lineage (GTDB taxonomy): Bacteria > Orphanbacterota > Orphanbacteria > Orphanbacterales > Orphanbacteraceae > VGIW01. The sequence goes on along the minus strand of JBDRFQ010000150.1, from coordinate 2,250 downwards.
TGGGAGATCCTCCAGGGGACGAGGAGGCGAATCACGCGCGTCGAGTACATCTCCTGCCCCTCCTGCGGGAGAACGCTCTTCGACCTCGAGAGGGCGACCGCGCGGGTCCGCGAGAAAACTTCGCATCTGAAGAATGTGAAGATCGCGATCATGGGGTGCGTCGTGAACGGGCCGGGGGAGATGGCGGACGCCGATTTCGGATACGTCGGAAGCGGGCCGGGACGTGTCGATCTCTACGTCGGTTCACGAAAGGTGGAGAAGTCGATCCCCGAGTCGGAGGCGGTCGATCGCCTCGTCGGCCTCATCCGGGCCCGCGGCCGCTGGATCGAGCCGCCCGGATCAAGCGCGGCATGAAGCTCCCGTCCCCTTCGAGAACGAGCGTCTTCAGTCCCCCGCGAGCACGATCTTCTTCGTGATCGATCGTTCGCCCGCCGCCAAGCGGACGAAGTACGTTCCTGGGGGAAGCGCGCCCCTTCCGCCGGAGCGGCCGCCGTTCCACGCGAGGCCGTGAGGCCCGGCGGGGAGATCCTCCTCCACGATGCGCGCGGCGAGGCGGCCCCTCACATCGTACAGGTCCACCCTCACGCGCGCGGGCGACGGAAGCGCGAAGCGGACCGCCGTCTCTCCGCGGACCGGGTTCGGCGAGACATCAAGCGCGAGCTCAGCGGCGTGGCTTCCCGAGGCGACCGACATCACCGGGTTGTGCGCGAGAACGACCGTGCGCGAGAGATCGCCGTTCATCCTGAGGGGAAGCGCCGCCGTCTCGAAGCCCTCCTTCTGAACGAGCAGGACGTGCTCGTTGAACTCGGTTCTGCCGTTCGGATCCTGAACGTACTCGACGGCCTCGAAGACGGGGACCGACCCGTCCGCGCCGCTGTTCCCCGAGAAGGCGATGTTGCCGAAGACGTCCCGGAGAAGGAGCGTCGCGTCCCCGACCGGATTCCCCGATTCGTCCTCGACACGAAGCGTCACGTACCAACGGACCTCGATCCGGCAGGAGCCCCCCGAGCAGTGAACCCGCACCAGGTTCGGATCGAACGTGGATCCGACGAGAAGGAGCGTGCTCTCCCGCCCTTGCATCACAACGTCGAGTTGTTCCGATCTTTCGATCACGGTCCGTTCGACCCGGTTCGGGCGGCCGAAGAGGCCGTAGCCGGCCCGCACGCCGATCCCGTTCCCCGAGAGGAGGTTCTCCGAGAAAACGTTGTCGTGAGCGTATTCGTGCACGAGGATGCCTTCGCGCGAGGAGTACACCTCGTTTCCCGAAAGGACGTTCTGCAAGGAGGGGGACTCTTCCCCTCCGATTCCGATCCCGCTCCAGGCCCTCAGGCCGGCCCGCTCGATCCTGTTTCCCTTGATCGAGTTCCGGCACCCGCTCCTAACGTATATGCCGTAGAGGTCGATGTTGGCGAGAACGTTGTTCTCCACGGCGTTGTCATGGCTCTCGCGGATCCAGATGCCGTCCATGCCGGACCCTGTAATCGAGTTCCCCGTGACCTCATTGAAGCCGCCCCCGAAACGGATCCAAATGTTGTCCTCGCCCGTGTCCGTGAGCACGTTGTCCCGGATCTTGTTGTGTGAGGACGCCTGCAGAAGGATGCCTCCGACGTAGGCATGGGCGTTTCCGTTCCGATGGGCGATGTTGTCGGCGATCGTGCACACCGTCGTCGACTCGAGGGTCGCGATCGCCCCGATCCGGTAGCCGGTGCCGATCACTCCGTTCCCCTCGATGTGGTTCTCCACGATCCGGACGTTCGTGCCCCGGGTCACCCATGCCGCTGTGACGCGATTGTTCTCGAGCCGGTTCTCCCGGATATCGAGGTCCTCCGTCCCGAAGGCGAGAATCCCCATCCGATAGTCGGTGATCCGGCAGTTTCGGATCGTCACGTGCCGGCGCCCGGGGATCCAGATTCCGACGTCCTTTCCCGTTCCGGCGATCCGATGCCCGTTGCAGTCGATCACGATGGAGTCGCTTCCGACGATGAGCCCCTGGTCGGGACACCCGAGGAGGTCCTCGGTCATCAGGTAGTCCTCGACCACCGTGCCGCCGCAAGGGCAGGGGGTCTCTCCTCCGCACGGAACGCGCGCGGCACCCGGGCGCCGGGCGACGAGAGAATCTCGCGAGCCCCAATCGTCCCCGGCCGGGGGGCGGAGCGAGTCGATGGGGGGGAAGGGAGCCTCCTCCGCGGAGAGCGGGAGGGGGAAGAGCTGGACGGCGAAAATGACCAGCGTCCCCGCGATTCGGGGCAG
>JBDRFQ010000149.1:0-2452 GCA_043818685.1 Candidatus Eiseniibacteriota bacterium | reverse complement strand
AGGCCCTACATGGGGCCAGATCTTTGAAGGTATTTCGGTCTTGCATCACTCATCCGTGCCGCGAGCGCGCCACCAATCCGTGCCGCGACCGTAAGGGAGCGGTCAGGCCAGAAGTCCGTGTGCCCTCGTTTGCCATGGCGGCGCGAAGTGCGAAGCCCCCGTGGCGGCCGCCATCGCGAGGATACGCACAGAGCCTCCGGGCTTGCCCCCTCGCTATCGCTCGGGGCTCTGCTTGGCGGCTTTCGCGGCTCCCGCCTCAGGCGAGGATCCCCCGCGACGGCTGCCGCATATTCGGGTTCAACCCGTCGATCCGTAACTTCATCGAGCGCACATGGGACGCCGAGAAACCTGCAAGCCCCGACGTTGTCCCTGCCTGCGCCGCGCTGTCGCGCAGCGCGGCAGGCAGGCAACCAGCGCGGCTGCGCCGCGCCGGGTGGTCAGGCTGAGGCGGCGGCCGGCGCCCTCAGGCTGGGGATGAGGGTCACCCGGGCGGAGGAGAACCGCAGCCACTTGAGGGCGTCTTTCGGATCGAATGGGCAGGGCAGCTCGCGGACGGCCCCGACGGGCGCCCCGGACCTGCCGGGCGGGAGGACGAAGAGCATGGACTCGCGGTAGGGTCGGAGGGTCGGGGGGAAGCTCGAAGCCGCAGGACTTCCGACGTGGGTGAGGAGGAAGTTCCCTCCCTGGTTGCCCGGGAACGTGCGCGGATCGGGGTGCGCAGTGTCGCAGCCCCAGCGGCGGCAGAGGGCGCGAAACGGCGAGAGAGCCACCGCCTCGGGTGCGCCGAAGAAGAGGACGGATGCGTTGACGCCCGCCGGCGGCGCGGGAGGGGCCAGGCTGATCTTCCTGCCCTGATCGGGGTCGAGGTGGGTCCAGAGGATCGTCACGAGCTGATTCATCTCGTCTTCCGTCTCGGAAAGCATGCGATCGGCAACCTCGGGCTGAACCCGGAGGAAACGCAGGGCGGCCGCCGTGGGCTCGGAAAGCCAGGGATCTCCGGAGTCGCCGAGTCCCAGGGCCTTCGCGAGTGTGCCGGCGGCCCGTACGATCGCCAGCAACGTCTCCTCCTGGCGGGTCCGCGGCTTTCCCGGAGGCGATGAGGTGGCTCCCGACATGACGAACACCAGGGGAGCGGGCAGCTTCCATCGCTCGGCGACGAGCCGCGCCGCTTGACCGTGGTCCATGCCGAACACCCGCCTCTCCGCATCGGCGAGGCGGATGTTCTCCCGGCGGACGCGATCGAGGGCGCGCGCGTAGTCTTTGGGGCGGACCTCCTCGAGCATCGGCTTGCCCAGGTCGTGGAGGAGTCCGGCCACAAAGGCCTCCTCGGGATCGGGGTAGTGGATCGCCTCGGCAAGGCGGCGGGCGATCACGGCGGTGGCCAGGCTGTGCGCCCAGAATGCGATGCGATCGAGACCTCCCTCCTTCTGCTCCCCATCGGGGAAGAGATCGACGACCGACATTCCGAGGACGAGCTTCTGGAGGCCGTTCGTTCCCACGTTGACAACGGCGCGGTTGAGGTCGGTGACGCGCCCGCGCGATCCGTAGACGACGGAGTTCGCGATCCGGAGGACCTTCGCGGCGAGGGCCTGGTCCTTCGAGATCGTCTGCACGAGCTGTCGTGTCCCCACGGAGCTGCTGCGAGCCAGCTCGAGGACCTCCTGGGCAACGAACGGAAGGGCGCGGAGGTCCCCCAGGCGGGCAAGGGCCTTCTGCAGGGCCTGGATGCTTGCCGCGTCGGGGCGATCCGGATCCGGAACGGGCGGGCTGTCCGTGGGGGGCGGAACTTCTTGGGTCCGGGGACGGGACGGGGCTGTTTCCGAGACGACCGGGGCGGCACGGCCGGCGGGGATCTCCGTCACGGACGGGGCTTCCGTCGGCTGTGGGGCGGCATCGGTCTTCGCGGGCCGCGTCAGCCGGGCGATGCGGTCGAGGAGCTTCGCGAAGTCGAAGTCCGCCTTGAGGACGTAGTCCGCCGCTCCGTTCTTCATGGCATGGACGATCGTCTCCCGGTCCGAGTCGTTCGAGAGGATCAGGATGGGGATGTCCGCGAAGCGCGGGCGCTGCTTCATCCAGAGGCCCAGGTCGATGCCCGAGAGGCGATCCTGGAGGTGGACGTCGAGGAGGGCGAGGTCGAAGCGATCCCGGTGGATGGCCGCGAGGAAGGCGGCTGGGTCGGGGGCCACGTTGACCAGGTAGCCTTCCTGCTCCAGGAGGAGACGGAGGGGGTCCGCCACGACCGGCTCGTCTTCCAGGAGGACGATCCGTGGAGTCTTCATGACGTCGCCTCGCGTTCCAGGTCTCCGAACATCTCCTCGAAGGTGCCCAGGAGAATGCGGTAGGCGTCGCGGGCGCCCCCGACGTAGTGCGCGAGCTTGTCGTTCGGGACCCCGCGCGCCGCCCCACGCTCGGCGAGCTGGAGGTACCCCGAGAGGGCGGTCAGCGGGGAGCG
>JBDRFQ010000148.1:0-15364 GCA_043818685.1 Candidatus Eiseniibacteriota bacterium | reverse complement strand
GCGCTCGAGATCTTCGAGCGGATGTCTTGGTACGGCTGGTTCACGGTGATGGCGGTCTACGTCACCGGGAGCCGGGCAACCGGTGGGCTCGGGTTCTCGACGGAGCTCCGCGGAACGCTCCAGGCGATCGTCCCGTTCTTTCTCTATCTCCTTCCGGTGCTGACGGGCGCCCTCGCGGACCGGTACGGGTTCAAGAGGATGTTTGTCCTCTCGTTCATCGTGATGATCGCGTCCTATTACATGCTGGGACGCTTCAGCTCGCTTCCCGGCTTCGTCCTCGCGTTCCTCTTCGTCGCGGTCGGCGCGGCGATGTTCAAGCCGGTCGTCGTGGGGACGGTCGCCCGCGTCACGAACGACTCCAACTCCGCGACCGGCTTCGGCATCTTTTACATGATGGTGAACGTCGGCGGGTTCGTCGGTCCGATCGCGGCGGGGCTCGTGCGGGGCGCCGGCTGGGAGTGGGTCTTCATCGCCTCGAGCGGATGGGCGGCGATCAACCTCGTGATCGTCCTTCTCTTCTACAAGGAGCCGGAGACGGCGGTCGACAAGCGCTCCCTGAGGGACGTGCTCGACGGCCTCGTCGAGGTCCTCGGGAACGGCCGCTTCTTCCTCACGGTCGGGGTCGCCCTCCTCGGGCTCGTGGCGGCGAGCGCGTTCTCGAGCATGGGGACCTCGTGGTTTTCGTGGAGCCGGTTCGGGATCCTCTTCGCGGTGTGGATCGTCGTGAACCTCCTCTACGACGCCTTCCTCCCGGCGGGGAGCGGGCGCCCGGACCGGAAGGGCCCGAAACCCGGCTTCTTCATGCGGAGGATGCGCTGCGGCAACTGGCGCTTCGCCCTCTTTCTTCTCATCCTCTCGGGCTTCTGGACGAGCTTCGAGCAGATCTTCCTCACGATGCCGGAGTACATCCGCGACTTCGTCGAGACGCGCCCGATCGTGAGGGCCGCTGAGAGAGTCTTCGGCGGCGGGGAGCCGGGCGACCCGGACGGAGGCATCGCGAGCCGTATCGCGACGGTCAACCGGGCGGAACGCGCGGAGATCACTCGGATCCTCGCCGAGCTTCGGGAAACGATCGGACCCGGCGAGACGGCGCCGGGAGTGAGCGCGGCGCAGAGGGAGGAGGCGCTCGGAGGGGCGTCGAGGGAGCTCCTCCAGAGCAAGGTGCGCGTCGCGCCGGCCGAGCTCGGGAGGATCGCCGCCTCGGGCGACGACCTCGAGGAGGCCACGGGCCGGATCGTCTCTCTCGGGCGCCAGGTGAACCCCGAGTTCATCATTAATCTCGATTCGCTCGGGATCATCTGCTTCCAGGTCCTCGTCTCCTTCTTCGTGGGGCGCCTCCGCCGCTTCACCACGATCATCCTCGGGATGACGGTGGCCGCGGTCGGTGTCGGGCTTTCCATGTTCGCCGGAACCGAGGGGATGGTCGGTGCAGGAGGGCTCGTCTGGGTCGTCTGCGCGGGGATCCTGATCTTCTCCTTCGGCGAGATGATGGCGAGCCCGACGAGCCAGGAGTATGTCGGCCGGATCGCGCCTCCCGACAAGAAGGCTCTCTACATGGGCTACTACTTCGTCGCGGGCGCCCTCGGAAACCTCTTCGCGGGGATCCTCTCGGGCCAGATGTACGGCAAGCTCGCGCGAGACATGGAAAGGCCCGATCTCATGTGGGCCGCCTTCGGCGGGCTCATGCTCTTCACCGCCTTCGTGTTCCTGCTCTACAACCGGTTCGCCGTGCCGAAGGAGGCGGATCGCCGAACGAGCCGGGTCTAGGAGTCCGCGATGTCGATTGACAAACGAGCGTCCGCCGACCATCCGATCCATGACCTCGTCGCCCAGCGTTGGAGCCCGTACGCGTTCGATCCGCGGCCAGTCGCTGGCGGGGAGCTTCGATCGATCTTCGAGGCGGCGCGCTGGGCCGCCTCGTCGATGAACGAGCAGCCTTGGCGCTACATCGTGGCGCGGCGCGAAACGTCCGAGGAACACGAACGGCTTCTCTCTTGCCTCGTCCCGGCGAACCGGGAGTGGGCGAAGAACGCCCCGGTTCTCGCGCTCGGCGTCGCCGGCCTCGTCTTCGCCCGGAACCGCGCGCCCAATGCGACCGCGCTCCACGACCTCGGGCTCGCGTCGGCGACGCTCACGATCGAGGCGACCGCGCGCGGGCTCCACGTGCACCAGATGGGGGGGATCCTCCCCGAGAGGGCGGCCGAGATCTATCGGATCCCGTCCGAGTGGCGGGTCGTCACGGCGCTCGCGATCGGGTACTTGGGCAGCCCGGACGGCCTGCCGGAGAAGCTCCGCGGGCGGGACCTGGCCGCGCGCGGGCGCCGGCCGTCGCGCGAGACGGTCTTCGAGGGGGAGTGGGGGAAGCCGTCGCCGCTGTTCCCGTGACCGAACCGGCGGCCGGCCTTGCCGGTCCGGACCGGCGAGCGTAGAATCGACGGCGCGCTTCCCCCGAACGAAGAAGAAAGAGGCTCGCGAGGGCGGCGGACGCCGCCCGCAAGGGAGGTTCGATGAGCGGGGCAACAAAGGGATCAGGAGGCGGGCTCTTCGGCACGCTCGTTGACTACTTCCGCGACTTCGGCGTCTTGAAGCGAACCCGGTCCGAGTACTGGGGCATCCAGATCATCAATCTCCTCGACTCGACGACGTTCTTCTCGATTCTCACCATCGCGGTCGTCCTTCTCTCGGACGATTTCGGCTTCAGCGACGAGTCGGCGGGCTATGCCGTCACCCTTTACGGAAGCACGACGACGATCTGCCTCTTCTTCTCGGGGATGATCACCGACTGGCTCGGCATCCGGAAATCGTTCCTCGTCGCGATGGTCGGCCAGCTCGTCACGCGCGGAACGATCATGGTTCTCGCGCTCAACCCGAACCTCCTCCCCGAGCACCGCGGCCTCCTCGTCGTCGTCGCCTTCTTCCTGATGGCGCCCTTCGTCGCGATGGTGCAGACGTTCTTCCAGGCGGCGAACAAGCGTTTCACGACGAAGAGTTCGCGCGGAGCCGGCTTCAACCTCTGGTACCTCTTCATGAACATCGGCGCGGCGCTCGCCGGCTTCCTCATCGACATCATCCGGCTCGTGCTCGGCCTTGGGAACGGACATATCTTCACGTTCGCGGTGTTCGCGCACGTGGTCTGCTTCGTCCTCGCGATCTTGTGGATCCGGCGGGAGGATCAGGCTTACGACGAGGACGAGGTCGTCGAACCGGAGCCGGAGACGAAGGGGCGGAAGAAGCCGTGGGAGGTCGCGATCGCGGTTCTCCGCGAGTCGATCTTCTGGCGCTTCCTCGCGCTCGCCGCCCTCATCATCTTCGTTCGCGCGGTCTTCCTCTATCTGCATCTCCTCTGGCCGAAGTACTGGCTCCGCGTGATCGGGCCGGACGCGGCCATCGGGACGCTCCAGGCGATCAACCCGGTCCTGGTGATCATCGGCCTCATCCTTCTGATTCCGATCCTTCACCGGTACAGCGTGTACAAGATGCTCACCTACGGCGGGATGATCTCGGCGCTCTCTCTCTTCGTTCTCGCGATCCCGACGTTCGGCAACGCGACCTACGTCACCTCGATCGTCGCGCTCGTCGTTCTCACGGTCGGCGAGGTGATCTGGTCGCCGCGCCTGTACGAGTACACAGCGGCGATAGCGCCGAAGGGGCAGGAGGGGACCTATCTGGGTCTTTCGATGGTGCCGTACTTCCTCGCGAAGACGGTCGTGAGCCTCCTCTCGGGGCACATGCTGACCCGCTGGGTGCCGCTCGACATCGGGGAGAGGCTCCGCGCCGGGACGGTCGCCTTCGCCGACTCGCCGAGCGCGCTCTGGCTCATCCTCGGCGCGTTCGCGCTCGGCGGACCGCTCGTCGCGGTGCTCCTCAAGGACTGGTTCACGAAGGGGGCGCGCTGGGAGCGCGCGCGAGGCGGCGCGGAGTAGCCGGGGAGGAGAACGACGACGATGCCCCCCTTGATCCGGAATCCCGCGGCCCGGCGTTCTCTCCCCGCGCTGCTCGTCGCTCTTTCCGTTCTCGCGTGCTGCCGGGGAGAAGAGGCGGCGACGCTCCTCCTCACGGGGGGACGCGTCGTCACGATGGACCCCGCGAATCCCGAGGCGGAGGCGGTCGCGATTCGGGGGGACGCGATCGCCGCGGTCGGGACGAACGAGGAGATCGGCCGATATCGCGGAAAAGACACGGAGGTCATGGATCTCGGGGGGCGCCTCGCGATTCCCGGGTTCATCGACGGGCACGCCCATTTCCTCGGCCTCGGCCGCTCCAAGCAGAGGCTCGATCTCACCCGCGCGTCGAGCTGGGAGGAGATCGTCTCGATCGTCGAGCGGGCGGCGATGGACGCCGAGCCGGGCCGCTGGATCCTCGGCCGCGGGTGGCATCAAGAGAAATGGAGCGAAGCGCCCCGCCCGAACGTGGACGGCCTTCCTTTTCATGGCGCCCTGAGCGCCGTCTCGCCGCGGAACCCCGTTCTCCTCACCCACGCGAGCGGGCACTCCCTCGTCGCGAACGAAAGGGCGATGGAGATCGCCGGGATCACCGCGCGGATCCCCGACCCGGAGGGGGGGGAGATCGTCCGGGACGGGGCCGGAGAGCCGGCCGGCGTCTTTCGCGAAAAGGCGAAGGACCTTCTCACATCAACCTATGAACGATGGGAGAAGAGCCGCACGGCGGACGAGAGAAGGAAGGACAAGATCGAGGCGATCCGGCTTGCCGAAGCGGAGTGCATCCGGCACGGGGTTACGAGCTTCCAGGACGCGGGGGCGGAGCTCGAGACCGTCGATCTCTACCGGGAGCTCGCGGAGGCGGGAGAGCTGAAGATCCGCCTCTATGTGATGCTCTGCGACAGCAACTCGGTTCTCGAGGGGAGGCTGGCGGACTACCGGGTGATCGGCGCAGGGCAAAACCACCTCACGGTTCGGGCGATCAAGCGGTGGATCGACGGCGCCCTCGGATCGCACGGCGCCTGGCTCCTCGAGCCGTACGAGGACCTCCCGGAGAGCGCGGGCCTCAACACCGAATCGATCCCCGCCATGCGCGAGACCGCCCGCCTCGCCCTCGAGAGCGGCTTCCAGCTCTGCACGCACGCGATCGGCGACCGGGCGAACCGCGCGACCCTCGACATCTACGAGGAAGCCCTGCGGGGCCGCCCGGACGGGGGCGGTCTCCGGTGGCGGATCGAGCACGCCCAGCACCTCCATCCGGACGACGTTCCCCGTTTCGCGGGACTCGGGGTGATCGCGTCGATGCAGGGGGTTCACTGCGTCTCCGACGGGCCGTGGGTCGCGAAGCGGATCGGCGAGGAGAGGGCGAGGACCGGTGCGTATGTATGGAGGAAGCTCCTCGACTCGGGCGCGATCGTCTCGAACGGGACCGACGCCCCGGTGGAGGGTCTGAACCCGATCCCCGGGTTCCACGCGCTCGTCGCGCGCCGTCTCGCCGATGGGAGCGTCTTCCACGGGGAGGAGCGGATGACGCGCGAGGAGGCGCTCCTTGCCTGCACACGGAACGCCGCCTACGCCGCTTTCGAGGAGGAGATCAAGGGATCGATCGCTCCGGGGAAGCTGGCCGACATCGCCGTTCTCTCGCGGGATATCCTCACCGTTCCGGAGGAGGAGATCCTGGGGACCGTCGTTTGGACGACCATCGTCGGAGGCGAGGTTCTCCACGGGCGCCCCCGGTAGACGGTGGACGATCGGCGCGCCGTTCCGCATCGCTCCCGCGCCTCACCATGGAATAGAAACGGCCCCGATCCTCTATTGTTGAGAAGATGGGGCCGCGAGGATCGTCTTGACGGCACCGGGGAGTCGCGTGAAACTCCCCTCGGATGGGCCGGATCGCCGCGCTCTCGAGGCGGCCGGCGTTCGAATCCTTTCCTCACAAGGGGGTTCTACATGGGCTTTATCGTTCTTCTTCTCGTCATCGTCGCTCTGGCCGTGGTGATTGTCGGAATCTACAACCGGCTCGTCGCCGGCCGGAACCGGTACAAGAACGCCTGGGCGCAGATCGACGTGCAGCTCAAGCGCCGCTACGACCTCATTCCGAACCTCGTCGAGACCGCGAAGGGGTACCTGAAGCACGAGCGCGAGGTCCTCGAGGCGGTGGTGAAGGCGCGGAACATCGCGGCCACGGCGGCGGAACGCGCGGCGCGCGAGCCCGGCTCTCCGGACGCCATGCGGGGCCTCGCGGGAGCGGAGGGAGCTCTCTCGGGCGCCCTCGGCCGCCTCTTCGCCGTCGCCGAAGCCTATCCGGATCTCAAGGCGAACCAGACGATGAGCCAGCTGATGGAGGAGCTCACGACCACCGAGAACAAGGTCTCGTTCGCGCGCCAGGCCTTCAACGACGCGGTGATGAACTTCAACATCCTCCGCGAGTCGTTCCCGAACAACATCCTGGCGGGAATGTTCGGGTTCGGGCCGGCCGAACTTCTCCAGGCGACCGAGTCCGAAGAGGAGCGGAAGGCGCCCAAGGTTTCCTTTACGTAAAATGTGTCGAATAGGGCCGGGCCTCGGGTTCCCCGGCGGTGGTTCGCCATGAACTTCTTCGAGCACCAGGACCAGGCGCGGAGGAGCACGACGCGCCTCGTCGTCCTCTTCTCGCTCGCCGTCGCGGGGATCATCGTCGCGCTCTACCTGGCGAGCCGGATCGTGCTCCGCTACTCGTTCGCGAGCTCGACGGGCCCTTACGTCCATCGGTGGTGGGACCCGCAGGCCTTCGTGATCGTGGCGGTCGCGGGCGTTCTCTTCATCGGCCTGGCGAGCCTGCTCAAGGCGCAGACGCTGAGAAAGGGCGGAAGCGCGGTCGCGGAGATGCTGGGCGGCCGCCGCGTTCTCCCCTTCACCGAAGACCTCGCGGAAAAGCGTCTCCTCAACGTCGTCGAGGAGATGGCGATCGCCTCGGGCGTTCCGGTTCCGGCCGTGTACCTCCTCGAGAACGAGGAGGGGATCAACGCGTTCGCCGCCGGGCACACGCCGAACGACGCGGCGGTCGCCGTGACCCGGGGGATGCTCCGCCACCTCCGCCGCGCCGAGCTCCAGGGCGTCATCGGCCACGAGTTCAGCCACATTCTGAACGGGGACATGCGCCTCAACATCCGGCTCATCGGGATCCTCTTCGGGATCTTCGCGATCGGCATCATCGGGAGGATCCTCCTCCGCGTGGGGGGCGGGTCGCGCCGGGGAGGATCGAAGAAGGGGGCGCCGGTTATCGCGATCGCGGGGATCCTCCTTGTCTTGATCGGGTACATCGGCACCTTCGTCGGCCGCCTCATCCAGGCGGCCGTCTCGAGACAGCGCGAGCATCTCGCGGATTCCTCATCCGTTCAGTTTACACGTAATCCTTCCGGGCTGGCGGGGGCGCTGAAGAAGATCGGAGCCCTGTCGGAGGGATCGCGGATCCGATCTCCCAAGGCGGAGCAGGCGAGCCATCTTTTCTTCTCGACCGGAGTTCGGATCGGATTCCTCTCCGGGGCGCTCGCGACCCATCCGCCGCTCGTCGAGCGGGTCCGCCGCCTGGACCCCTCGTTCGACGGGGTCTTTCCCGCGATCGAGGCGGCGGCGCCGGTCGAGCGCGCGGAACCGCCTCCGAAGGCCGCGCGCGGACTCGAGGACCTCCTCGGGCCGGTGATTCTGGGCGGGAGCGTCGCGGTCGAGCCGGCGACGATCCGGGAGCGCGTGGGAAACCCCGACGAGAACGATCCGCGGGTGGGCGCGGCGCTTCTCGCCCTCATCCCCCAGGCGGTTCGCTCCAAGGCGGCGGCTCCCGAGGGAGCGGTCGCGCTGATCAGCGCTCTCTTCCTCGATCCGAGCGACGAGGAGAGAGCGAAGCAGCTCGCCCTTCTCGGAAAGGTGCTCTCTTCCGGCGAGATCGAGACGATCGGGGCGGCCCGCGAGGAGCTCCGCGGTCTCGATCCGCGCGCCCGTCTCCCGCTCGCGGACCTGGCGGCGCCGGCCCTTCGGGACCTCGAGCCGGTCGAGCGCGAGAAGCTTCTCATGAGAATCGACGCGCTCGTGGACGCGGATGCGACCGTCAGCCTCTTCGAGTTCACGCTTCGGCAGGTCGTCGCGCGGAGGCTCCTTCGCGCCGCCCGCCCGGTCGATCGAATCCGGTTTCGCTCGCTCGGCCCGCTGCTCGGCGACGTGAGCGTCCTCCTCGGGGCGATCGCGCGCGAGGGGAGTGGGGGGGACGCGGCCGCGGCCCGCTCCGCGTTCGAGAGCGGCGCCTCGCGCATCGGCGATCTCGGGAGGGCGTCGCTCCCCTTCCGGCCCGAAGAGAAGACGGACTTCCCCGCGGTCGGGAAGGCGCTCGAACGGCTTGCCGAGGCTTCCTTCCCGGTCCGCGAGAAGGTGGTCGAGGCGGTCGCCCACTCCGCGCTCGCGGACCAGGTGGTGACGCTCGAGGAGGCGGAGCTCGTTCGGGCGGTCTCGACCTCCTTGGACTGCCCGATCCCCCCCTTCCCGCCCGGTTCGATCCCCGCGGAACGGCCGGTTTCCTGACGCGGCGAAAGCTCGCGGTTGTCCGGCGGCCGCCGATTGCCTCACGGACCGCTCGGGCGTTGTGCTAGCCTGGATCAGGAACGCGTTTCCGGCCGCGGCTGCGGATCGCGGCGGCGGCCCGGCGGACGGTCGTCTCGAGCGGGGATCCAGCCCGATGGCCGAAGCGATTTTCCTCGCGGCTGTCCTTCTCGGCGCCCTCGTTCTCTTCTACACCGGTTGGCTCCGTCCGGACGTCACCGCGCTTCTCGTGATGCTCTCCCTCATGATCCCCTGGCGGCCGATGCCGGGGAGCGGACTCGCGCCGATTCTCTCGGTCCAGCAGGCCTTTTCCGGCTTCGGGAGTCCGGCGGTTCTGATGGTGGCGTCGATGTTCCTTCTCTCCGCCGCGATGGTGCGGACGGGGGGAGCCCAGCTCATCGGCGGCTGGATCCTCTCCGCCGGGGCGCGCTCCGAGCTCCTCCTGCAGGTGACGGTTCTCTCCGTCGTGACGCTCTTCAGCGCGTTCGTGAACGACACGACCACGGTCATCATCTGGATGCCCCTCGTGCTCGCCGTCTGCAGGGAGAGGGGGTACTCGCCGACGCGCCTCCTCATCCTGCTCGCGTTCGCCTCGCTTCTCGGCGGGCAGTGGACGCTGATCGGGACGCGGTCGAACATCCTGATCTCGGACTACCTGAGGACGCGCACGGGCGAGGGACTGGGCTTCTTCAGCTTCACCCCGATCGCGGCGTCGATCTGGATCGCGGTCCTTGCCTTCTTCGTCCTTGTCGGGCGGCGGCTTCTTCCCGCTCGGCGGGTGGAACCCTCGCTCGCCGAGCGCTACGAGGTGACCGAGTACCTCACGGAGGTGATGACGGCGCCGGGCGCGGAGATCGTCGGCCGGAGCCTCGGCGAACTCGACTTCGCGGGGCGCTTCGGGGTGACCGTTCTGCAGATCATCCGCGGCAAAGAAACGCTCCCGCCTTCTTCATGGGTGAAGATTTTCCCGAACGATGTGCTCGTCATCCAGGGCCGCATCTCGAGGATCACCGATCTTCTCGCCCACCCGGGGCTCACCGTGAAGGAGGAGCTGAAGGTCGGAGACAAGACCCTGCGGCGCGTGGACCTGCTCATGGTCGAGGCGATCGTCGCGCCGAACTCCGTCCTGACCGGGTCCACGCTGGACAGCCTGAACTTCAGCGCCCAGCACGGCCTCTCTGTTCTCGCCGTGGGGCGCTTCGGGCGGCCCCTCGTGGGGAGCCCGCTTTCGCAGCGGCTTCTCGAGGGCGACTCGCTGCTTCTCATCGGGCACGCTTCGGAGATCCAGGCGCTCCGGAGCGACCCGAACCTCCTCCTGTTGGAGAGCAAGCCCCTCCCCGTCCCCGGCCGGTCGAAGGCGTACCTCACGATCGGCCTGTTGGCTTTCGTTGCGGTCGTCTCAGCGGCGAAGATCCTCGAGCCGGGATTCGTCATCCCCCTCGCGGCGGTTCTCGCGATCCTCACCGGGTGCATCGGGATGCGCCAGGGGTACGAATCGCTCGATCTCCAGGCCCTCGTCGTCGTCGGAGCGATGATCCCCTTCGGCATCGCCCTGGAACAGACGAACACCGCCCATCTCGTCGCGGAGAGCGTGGCGTCGGCTCTCGGTCCGCTCGGGGAGCGCGCGATTTTCGCCGCGGTTCTCCTCTTCGCGATCCTGATGACCCAGGTGATCGAGAACGCCGCGGTCGCCATTCTCCTCTCGCCCATCGCCTACGAGCTGGCTCTCGCGTCGGGCGCGAACCCGGCGCCGTTCCTCCTCGGCGTGGCGATCTGCATTTCCACGGCGTTCATGACGCCGATCGCGCACGAATCGACGATTCTCGTGATGGCACCGGGCCGCTATCGATTCCGGGATTACCTGCTCGCGGGGACTCCGCTCGCTCTGATCGCCTGGATCGTGACCGTGCTCGTGCTTCCGCTGATTTATCCTTTGTCGGGGTAGAGAGGCCGGCCGCGGATCGCGGCAGCGGCCGAGGGGAGGGCTGAACATGTGGTGGAACAAGGCGGAAAGGGGGGCGCGCTACGGCCGGACGTTCCCCGGAAGCCGGATCGTTCTGGCGATCCTCGTGGTCGCGTTCCTTCTCTTCATCGTGTGGCAGGGGGGGCGCATGAGGCGGGAGATCGGGCCGCGGACGGTCACCGTCTACTGCTTCAGCGCCCTCGAGGAGGCCATGGTCGAGCGGATCCTCCCCGCGTTCGGCGATTCATGGAGCCGGGCGACCGGCGAGCATGTCGAGTTCATCACCACGTTCGCCGGGTCCGGCACGATCACCGACCGGATCATCGGCAAGTTCCCGGCGGAGGTCGCAATTCTCTCGTCAGAGATGGACGCGTTGCGCTTGGTGCGGCGCGGGGTGCTCCCAGGCCCCACGTGGAGGACTTCGCCGCACGCGGGTGTCTTCGCGCGCTCGCCGATGGTGATCCGCGTCCGCGAGGGGAATCCGCGCGGGATCTCCTCCTTCGAGGATCTCGCGGGGGAGGGAGTGAGCCTGATCCAGGCGAATCCGGCGACATCCGGCGCGGGCGAGTGGGCGATGCTCGCCGTCTACGGCTCGGAGCTTCGCGCGAGCGGCGATCGGGAGCGGGCCGCGGAGCTTCTCCGGCGCGTCTGGAGGAACGTGGCCGCAGAGGAGCCATCCGCCCGCCTCCTGCGGGCCCGGTTCGAGGGGGGCATGGGGGACGCGGTGATTACCTACGAGGCGGACGCGCTCGGCCGCGCCTCTCAGGGCGGCGTGCGCGGGGAGGCGGTGCTCCCCAGGGGAACCATCGTGAGCGAACCGATGATTGCCGCGATCAGCCGAAACGTGGCGGCGGAGCAGAAGGCGCTCGTCGACTCTCTCGTCGCATTCTTCTGGAGCGGCGCGGCGCAGGAGATTCTCGTCGAGCACGGGTTCCGCAGCGTCGACGAAGCCCGGAACGCCGGGAACCCGAGGTTCCTGCCGGCGGAGAATTCATTCAGGCTTAAAGATATCGGCGGGGCGGGACGGGCGCAGGCCGAGGTGCTCGACAAGTCGTGGCGGGAGAGCGACTGACGGGACCCGCGGCTTCCGCGCGGCCGCGGGAGGTTCCGGAAGGGCGGGACCCTCGCGCGAAGGGCGCCGCCGCTCTCTCCCCCCGGCCTGCCCTCTCCCGTCGATCTCCTTGCGGACCGGTTATCTCCTCTCGACGAAGACCGCGGTCGTTCTCGGCGGGACGGTAAACTCGCCCGATCCCGCGTCGAACGAGCTCTCGCGCGCCGACGCGTCCCGCGAGTCCGCCTGAACCGGATGGAGCACGAACGAGGCGCCCCGCCAGTCCGCCTCCCGGTGCCGCGCCTTCTCCATCGATGCGTTGAAGAGGACGACAATCCTCCGGTGGTTCGGGTCGATCTCCTTCCCCGGCGCCGTGTCGGAGAGGCTCATCACGATGAGGCCCGGCGTCTGCTTCGGGCCGGTGTTGTGGAAGCGGACCCGTTCCTGGATCTCCTCTCCCGTGCGGAGGCGGAAGAGGTGGGAGCTCCTGCGGATCCTCATCGTCTCCCGGAAGTGCTCCAGGGCGGCGACGATCGACTCCCTGCCGGGTTTCAGCTCGGGGCGCCCGAGAAGGGGACGCATGAGGTCCCAGCGGCCCCGGTTCTTCTCGGCGGGAGGAAGCCCCGCGCCGAAGCTGTTCGTCTCATAACTGAAATCGAGACGGTTGAACCAGTCTCCGGAGTCATAGCTGTCGTTGTCGAGAGACTTCGAGCGGAGGATCTCGGCCCCCGCGTGGAAGAACGGGATCCCCTGTCCCAGCGCAACGAGATCGACCGCGAGGTTCCGCATCCGCAGGCGATCGCCCGAGGCCGCGGCCGGCGGCGCGGCGAGAACGACCTTGTCGAAGAGAGTCTGGTTGTCGTGGGCCGAGACGTAGTTGATCGTCTCGATCGGATCCTTCGCGTAGCCGACCGAGGCGTAGTCGCCGCCGCGGGTCTCCCGTCCGTCGTGCGCGACGAACCGGTAGTCCCTCAGGTTCCCCGCGAGCCCGATCCGAATCCGGTCCGCCGCGTCCATGAGCCTCTCCCTCTCGGCGGGCCCCGAGCCGTTCCACCCGTTCGGATCGAGGAAGAGCCCGGTCGCGAAACCCTGGTCGCGCGGGTCGCCGAACGGGCTTCCTCCGCGGATCGCGTCGCGCATCCGGTCGTTGAACGTCCCGACCGCGGCGCCGTGCATGTTCATCTGCGTCGCGTTCACGCCCCTCTTGCCGTCGGCGACCTCCCCGAAGTTCCACCCTTCGCCGTAGAGGTAGATCTTCGATCCGTCCACCCCGCCGTTCTCCGGCGTGAGCGACTGGAGCCGCCGGCGCGCCTTCACGATGTTGCCCCTCATGTGGTGGCCCATCAGGTCGAACCGGAAGCCGTCCACTTTGTAGTCGGCCGCCCAGTGGACGAGGTCGTCGATGAGGAAGCGCTCCATCATGAAATGCTCGCTCGCGGTGTTCGCGCAGCAGGTGCTCGTCTCGACGCGGCCGTCCGCGTTCAGCCGGTGGTAGTAGCCTGGGACGATCCGGTCGAAGACGGAGCGCGGGTCCTGGCCGCTCGCGTGCGTGTGGTTATAGACGACGTCCATGACGACGCGGAGACGCATGTTCGCGAGCGCCTGCACCATGCGGCGGAACTCGAGGATGCGCGCCGCTCCGTCCGGATCGGTCGAGTAGCTCCCCTCGGGGACGCCGAAGTGGAACGGATCGTATCCCCAGTTGTAGCCGTCCTCGTCCTTGATCGCCGAGACCGCCTCCTGCTGCCCCTCTGAGTCGGGCGGGTACGCGGAGAGATCGCCGGGGCCCTTCCACTCGCTCTTGTTCTCGTTGATCGTCGCGATGTCGAAGACCGGGAGGAGGTGGACATGCGTCACCCCCGCTTCGGCGAGCGCGCGGAGATGCCGCGTGCCGTTCGACTCGTCCCCGAAGGCGAGAAATGTCCCCCGGTGCTTCGCGGGGACCGTGGCGTCGCTCGCGCTGAAGTCCCGGACGTGCAGCTCGTAGAGAACGATCTCTTCCGGCCCGCCGAGGGGCGGCTTCGCGAGATCGTTCCAGCCCTCGGGCGCGAGCGCGGGATCGTTCAGATCGACGATCCAGGACCGTTCGCTGTTCATCGAGAGGCCGCGCGAGTACGGATCGGTGACGAGGTTCCGCTCGATCCTCCCGGTCGCGGGCGCGTACACCTCGACCTCGTAGAGATAGTAGAGGCCTTTCCAGTCCGGGGCGCCGGTCGCGCTCCACACCCCGGATTCGGCCGTCATCGGGATCGTCCTCTCCCCCTCGGTCCCGCGCGGCGACCCGTACAGGTGGAGCGTCACCGAGCGCGCCGTAGGGGCCCAAAGGGCGAGCGTCGGGACCCCGCTCTCCCACGCCGCCCCGAGGGGGCGGTCGGTCCGGAAGAGGTCGTCGAGCACTCCGGGGATCTGAACCCCGGTCGCGTCCCGCAGCTTCCCGTCCGGACAGGTCGCCGAGACCGCGACCCGGCACTTCAGGATGCCGGGCACCTTCGCGGCGTCCTCGTCGGCGATCCGGAGCGCTCCCCGCCGTCCGAGATGGGGGAACCGCTCGCGGATCCCCTCCGCGAGATCGCCCGGATCGGGAGCGAGCGCGATCGACTCGCCGCCGGCGACCCCGTCCGCGGCCACCTCGAGGTTCCCGTCCGGGGCGTAGTGAAGGCGGTACGTCTCGCCGCTCTTGCCGGATCCCTTCCAAACGATCGTGTTCGCCGATACCCAGTGGGCCTTCGAACGCCCGATGTCGCCATGGGCGAGGCCGGCGACGTCCGGCGCGCTCCGGTGGAGGACGGTGTTCCCCGAGACGAGCCAGATCTCGCGGCCGTGATCCGCGGGAACCAGAAACATGTCCGGCCCCGGGTCCTTCTGGTCCCCCTTGTGCACGATGAAGCCGACCCGCTCCGCGTCCGGCCGAAGACGGAGATCCCAGTACAACCCGTACGCGTCCTCCCCCTTCGGCGGGAGGGGACTCTGCCACGTCGCGCTCTCTTCCGTGTCTCCCCAGACGTGAAGCCCCCACCCGCCGTACGCCCCGTCCGGGCGGTGGTAGCGAATCCGCGCGCCGCCTTCTTCGAGCGGGGGCGCGGGAAGGAGCGTGCGCTTCTTTTCCTTCGGGGCGTCTCCCACCACGCGGACGGCGTTCTGCCCTCCGTGGTTGTCGTCGATGTAGCGGTCCCCGTCCGGATCGACCGGCTCCCCGTCGTGATCCGCCTCCATGTTCTTTGGCCATTGACCGTTGACGAAGAACTTGTAGGCGTGCTCTCCCGGCTCGAGGTCGAGCGCGACGGACCAGCTTCCGTCGTCTTGGCGAGTCAGGGGAGTCTCCCCCCAGTTGTTCATCGAACCGCGCAGAGAGACGCTGCGCACTTCCTCTCCCTCGAACGGAACGTAGCGAAACACGACCTCCTCCGCGCGCGCGGCGCCGGAGAGCGCCGTCATGAGAAGAGCGACCTTGGCGAGTTGAAGAGCCTGCACGGGATCGGGTCCTTTCTCCGCTTGGAACTGCAAGGGCCCGCCGGGGATTCCGACGGCGGGCCCGTAGGATGGACGGGGTCGCCCGCGAGATCGGAGCCGCGGGCGGACCATCGGCCGGCTAGCCTTCGTTTGCCTCTGTGGCGGCCTTCTCCTTGAGCTGCTCGTTCGCCATGATGGCCACCTCGACGCGGCGGTTCGCCTGCTTCCCCTCGGGGGTCGAGTTGTCCGCGACCGGGCGCATCTCGCCGAACCCGACGACCGCCATGCGGGGCCGGGAAACCCCTTGCTCCGTGAGGAAGTTCGAAACGGCCTGGGCGCGCCGCTCGGAGAGGGTCTGGTTGTGCTCCTCGCTCCCGTCCGAATCCGTGTGGC
>JBDRFQ010000147.1:0-2417 GCA_043818685.1 Candidatus Eiseniibacteriota bacterium | reverse complement strand
CGGTCGGCAGGTCCTTGAGGCTGTGCACCGCCAGGTCGATGCGATCGTCCAACAGCGCCCGTTGGATCTCCTTGGTGAAGAGTCCCGGGGCGGTGCCCGCAAGAATCGGCTCCTGCTGCTGGTCGCCGCTGGTGGTGATGTGCACCAGCCTGACCTGTATCTCTTCACCAAGAAGCTCTTCGAGACGCGCGCTAACCCATTCCGCCTGCCAGCGCGCCAAGGGGCTGGCCCGGGTTCCAAGTCGAAGTGGGATAGGAGAAGACATGCTACGCTTCCTCCATCTCGATCACGTCTTTGAGCTTGCAGAGGGAGTGATTCCAGAGGACGTCGTGCAAGAAACCCGGAAACGCGACCTTGAAAAGATAACGTCCGAATCTCTGCAGCACGTTTCCTCCATTGGCGAAGTCAAACCCCACGTAGATAGAGAGCAGCGAGACCCCTTCCCGGATCGTGTCGATGTGGAAGATGAGCACTCCCCCCCGTCCGAAGCCGTCCCGGACGTGATAAACCAGGTAACGCTCCGAGATCACCTTCTCCAGGACGATGCTGAAGCTGAGCAGTCGCAGGACGATGTCGTACTGGATGACGCTCCCCGCCTCGTTGGCGTTTCCATGAGTCCGGCGCACGCGGATCATCCTCGGTTTGAGATACTCCCGGTCGTCGTCTCCGAATTTTCCCAGTTGCTCGAATATCTTGCGCGGGTCCGCCTTGATGCGAATGGAGTACATGCTCTCAAACTCACGGGCCGCGTCGGGCTCCTCCACGCCCGAAACGTCGAGCAGCTCTTTCCGCTTCGCTTCAAAGACCTCCTTGGGAACGCCCGTCGGGAACCTGCCGAAATCACCCCACTTCAGGCCGAACACGAGCTCGGCCAGGTAGTTCCTGACGGTCACGAGCAGGCCGCCGACAAAGATGGAGGCCAGCGAAGCCGGGTGGAACATCGAGCGGAGGATGTGCTCGTAGGTGTCGTCGCCGCTGGCGATCCGCCACAAGAGGCGTCCCAGCCTGCGCTTGTGCTCGGGTTTGGCCCTTATTTCGGTGAGCACGGCCTGATACAAGATTCGGCTCGCGATGCGATTGCTGAACGTCAGACGATTGAGGAGGAAGACAACCCTGCCGAACGAGCCGTCTCTGGCAAACCGCCTGACCACGGGCAAATAGCTCTTTCTGAGGCTTTCTCGGTTGATGCCCGCTTCCAGGATGCAATCCGAAAGCGCCGAAGCCGTCTGGTACGCCGAGAGGATCCCGTCCTTGTAGAGCCTCGATGCGGCCATGTCGCCCACCAGGGCGATCCGGTGCCCAAAGGGGTTTCTGGCGGCCCCCACGGTCATGTTCGGGTTGCAAATGCAGAGAGGGGTCAGGCTCACTTTCCTGGGAAGGAGTCTTTTGATGTGGGACAGTTGGAGGAACTCGCTGACGATGTGGCCGTTCTCGGAGCGGTCGGCCCTGTCGACGCTTCGACCGAGCAGCACCACCGTGATGCACCGCGCCTTGGGGATCAGCGAGGACATCTCGATCTTCAGTGTCCGCGAGCCGTATTCCGCAAAGTGCAGTTCGCCCTGCATGAGGTTGAGGAGCCGGTCGTCGGCCTCCAACTCGCAAATCAGGGCTTTCCGCACCTTCGGCGGACGAAACCCGGGAATCAGCCGTTTTAGGATCTTGAAGACCCGATGGGTTCTTACTCCCTTTCCCGGGGTCTGGTTCACGCCGGCGGCGAACACGACGAAATCCGCTTCGACGACCTCCTTGCGGTCTTCGGCGCCGAGGCCGGTCCGGTACGTCACGACGGGCTTGCCGCCGGGAGAATACTCGACGTTGCGGACTTCGCCCGTAACGATCCTGGCCCCTTCCGCCGCGGCCTTGTCGAGAAGATAGGAGTCGAAGTTGACGTGTCTTTCCGGTCGAGCGACCGGGCGGGAGCCTCGAAAGACGGAAAAGAGCTTTCTTCCCTCGGGGATCGGCAGCTCGATGTTCTTCCACTCCCCGTGCACGGTGAGTGCTTCGACCCTGCCTTGGACGATCTCTTCCGGCAGGGTCAGGCCGGCCTCTTCCAACAGATCGGCCAACCTGGGGGAGACACCGCCCGCACAGTAGTTGCAGCCCTCTCTCGACGTGACCGAGCGGGAGGCCTCGTAGAACAAAACCTCCCTTTTCCTCTCGACGATGACGAGGTCGATCGTCTTGCCGAGCTCTCTCGCTTTCCTCAACGTCCGGATGGCAAAGAACGCACCTGCAGGGCCTCCCCCGACAACCAGGATCGTTGCCCGATCCGGCAATGGGACCTGCGGTTCTTTCTTGCGGAATAGCCTTGGCATGTTGGAAGCTCGGCACAACTCGTCTGCCCCTGCATCCACAAGCGCAGACGGGCATGCCCATTCTAAGGGCTCTCTCAGACTCAGGGTAGTCGAGAATCCGCA
>JBDRFQ010000146.1:0-4987 GCA_043818685.1 Candidatus Eiseniibacteriota bacterium | reverse complement strand
GGCGAGCTCCGCCAGCTCCGGGACCTCCTTCTCCTCGACGATCCTGAGGCCGGAGACACGGCCCCTGAGCTGCGGGAGGAGGATGCTCCGGAACGCGGTCCCGAGATCGACCGGAGAGGCGACCAGGGTGCCGAACCGGAGCGTGCCGGGCGGGTTCGTACCGAGGAAGAGCGCGTTGTCCGTCCAGAAATAAGACTGCGTGGGGAAGACGTCGAACTCGGCCGTGCCGCCGGGTTCATGGAACCGGAAGCTCGATTGGGCCGGAAGCGCCGGGTTGGCCGACCAGGTGATGCCTCCTTCCGCCCTCCAGCCTTTCGGAATGAGCAGGCGGAAGGCCTCCATGCCCGCCTGCGGGTCGTCGTATTGGTAGCGGACGAAGGTCCGGAGGTCCTCAGGCATCCGGTTCTTCCCGCCGGACCGCACCTCGGACTCTTCCTCCCTCGCGCCCTCCGAGACGGACGAGGGGTCCGACGATCCGGCCCCGCGATTCCCGACGGACCGGCCGATGCCGGTCACGGCGGCCCAAACCAAGATGCCGACGGCGAGAACGGAAACGATGACGGATTGAACATTGAGTTTCGATCGCATGTGTACACTCCTCGCCGATCGTGAAGACCACTTCGCGCCGCTCGGCGACCTTGCGCAAGTCGTGTCGCCGCGCCGCTCCACATGATAGCACGGCCGCGCGGGGCGGCGGCGGACACACCGATCGGTGCGCCCGTCCGGTTCATCAGGTCAGAAACATTGACGTTTGTCGTTCGCCCGAGGTACGCTCCCTCGCGAACGCTCCGCCGTCGTGGGTCGGTGCCGTCCAGTCGGCGCGGCCGGCGGCCCGGAGCGCGTTGTGGCGTTTCGAGCGATCCTCCCCTCGGGCGCGAAGGCGACCATAATGAACGGAGCGGCCATGCCCATCACTCATTATGTCCGGCCGGACGGCATCCTCGTTGTGGAGCGATCGGGAGGCATCAACACATCGGACGAGGATGTCGCCCTTCAGGAGCGAATCAAGGACGTGCAGGTTGTTCCGGGCATGGGGGTGCTGGTGGACTCGAGGGGAGTGGTGGAAGGCGACTCCATCGAGGTGGTTCAGCACACGGCCGCCATCGGGCGAGCCACCGCTGCAGAGCTGGACTGCGGGGCGATCGCGCACGTCGTGAAGTCGGATGTGGAGTACGGGATGGCCCGAATGTACATGGCGCTGACGGACGTCTGCCATCCGAACACGGAGGTGTTCGGCTGCTTTGACGAAGCGCTTTCCTGGGTGAGATCGCAGACTGCGGGGCCGGGCCCTCCGGACCACCCGAGTAGCGCACCCAAGGGCGAATAGGCGTCCCGGAACGCCCCGATCCGCCCCGCTCTCCCGATTCTCCGGCCCCGGACGGTTCCGTCGAGTCAGCCGAAACTTCTAGTGTCGTGTCCCAGAAATACCCTCCCCTCTGGATGGCCCTCGCGGCCCCCGGCTGCGTTGCTCCTCCTCGGCGTATCTCCTTGATACGCCGTCGTCGCGCCTTGCCGGGGCCCACGATGACTCACCCAGATTGACAAGGCATTTCTGGGACACGACACTAGAATCGGTTTCATAACCTCCTTCGTCGCGAGATCGAGCGAGAAGCCCACCAGCAAGGACTGAGGGTGAAAACGCCCGGAGGCGGCCTCCGAAGGCCGCCCTGGACGTTCTCGCCCGAAGACGCCGCTGGGGGACTTCGCAGCCGATCGCAGCAGAAGGGAGGTTGTGAAACCGGTTCTAGTCGTTCAAGCAGTCAACGCGAAGAAAATGGGCGACCCAGCGGAAGGCCTCTGCCTGCCGGAGCACCCGGACGATCTGCTCCTCTGTGAATCGACTCTTCCGCATCGATCGGTCCTCCTCGCGTCTCTCCCAGAGATGCTACGCCCAACCCGACCGACCGTCAAAACGGAAGGAATCATGGTCCAAGAGACGGGGTTCAGCGCGACGGTGGGGATGCCTGGTCACCGGACTGCGGGGAGACCGCGGCCGGCAGGCTCCCTCTCCGTGTGGTCCGGGCCGCCCGGCAGAGGATCAATCCTCGGGAGCTTTGTTCTTCTTGCCGAAGAGCCGGCTCCAGAACCCGCGCTTCTCTTCCTTCGGCGGCTCGGCGGGCGCCGGACGCTTCTCCCGCGGGGGGCGTTCCCCGCCCGCCGGAGCGGCCTCGTCCCGTCGCGGGCGCCTTCTCCGCCTCCTCCTCTCCCGCTGAGGCTTGGAAGCGGGCGGCTTCTCTTCAGGGGGCGGCGGCCGGAACGGCTCGCGCTCGGGCTTCTTACGCCCCCCCCGGGGCCTCTTCTTTCGGCGCGCTTTCGGCGGGATCTCCGCCCCCGGCCGGAGCGCCCCGACGAATCCCAGGGCCTGAAGGAACTCGAGCGCGTGCCGGTTGAACTCCACGGGCTTCTCGACGTTCGCCGCGTGGCCGGTCTCGGGAAGCTCGATCACGCGCGTCCCCGGGATGCGCTCGCCGAGGGAACGCGCGGCGGCGCGGAAGTAGGCGTCTTCGTTCGATCCGAAAAGAACGAGCGTGGGAATATCGATCGAGGAAAGGCTCGACCAGTCGTCGGGCTGCTCGAACGGTTCCGGTCGCGTCCAGGGTGCGCACCCGTGCGCGAGAGCGATGCTCTCGATCGCCCGAAAGGCCTGCTGGTTCCTTCTTGTCGCCTCGAAGAGAGGGGACTGGAGCCACGCCTGAAGCGCCCTCTTGCACGTCCGGGGATCCTCCACGACGCCGGCGTCGTCGATGGGCGACTTCCCCGGCTGGTACGCGGACTCCTCGGGAACCGGCGCTCCCCAGATCTCCGGGTTCGCGAGAACGAGCGCGGCGACGCGCGTGCGGTGGAGGAGGGCGAAGTGGAGGGCGAGGGCGGCGCCGAAGGCATGGCCCACGAGAATCGGGCGGCTGATCCTCAGCGCGTCGAGCAGCGTGCGGAGCTGCATGGCGAGATTCTCGGCCGAGTAGAGGCCTGCCGGCGCGGAAGACTCCCCGTGACCGCGCAGGTCGTATCGAACGACGTGCGCCCCCCGCGAGAGGACCTTCCACTGCGGGTTCCAGATCCTGAGGTCGAGCGTGAGGCCGTGGATGAGGACCACGGGATGTCCCTCCCCCGCCGTTTCGAAGTGCGTCTCCATGTCCCAAGTCAGCGTGGAGGGCATGAATCGAATCCTCTCTTTGTCGGGCCTTCGTCGGATCGACCCGAGCATTATAGAGGCGAACGCGCTCGGATGACAACGAGGCTGTTGAGGTGGTCGGGGGGGACCCGGGCGCCGCGGGGTCCCCCGCCTTTTCACCCTGCGAACGGAATCGGGAGCTCCTCGTCCTCCCCGCGCCCCGGCGCGTGAGAGCCGAATCGGTGGACCCTCGCGCGGGCGTGAGGTAGGGTACTCGGCGGGGCGCGGGCCGGGCCGCCGCCCTCCGGGCCCGCGGGAGAGCGGGCGGCCTGCATCCCCCGGACGGGGGAGGGGAAGGATGGATCGGCGAATGAAGCGCGCGATGGGCTGTCTCCTCCTCGTCCTCTCTCTTCTCGGCGCCGGCTGCGGGGAAAAAGGGGAGCCGACCGGCCTTCGGGTCGCCGTTCTCGGCCTCGACGGTGCGACGTGGGATCTTCTCGATCCGTGGATGGAGGAGGGGCTTCTCCCGAACCTCCGGCGGGTCCGCGAGGAGGGCTTCTCGTCGGGCCTCGTCTCGGTGATTCCCCCCCTCTCCGCGCCCGCCTGGACGACGGCGATCACCGGCACGAACCCCGGGCGCCACGGGATCTTCGATTTCGAGCTGATCGACCGGGGACGGTTCCAGCCGGTCCCCGCCACCTCGCTCGACCGGAAGACGAGAGCGGCTTGGGAGTACCTCGACGAATCGGGGCGCCGCTCGGTCGTGATCGGCGTCCCGCTGACCACTCCTCCCGACTCGATCGAGGGGATCATGATCGGCGGGTTCCCGCACCCCTTCCCGACCGGATACACATCCCCGCGCGGGATCGAGAAGGAGCTGATGGGATACCGCCTCGACGAGTACGGCGAGTACCTTCCGCCGGGAGGCGAGGAGGCGTTTCTCGCCAACCTGAACGCTACCCGCGACGGGCACGCCCGCGTCGCGCTCGAGCTCTACAAGACGAAGGACTGGGATCTCTTCTGGACGGTCCTCATGGGGAGCGACAAGGTCCAGCACTTCTTCTGGAAGTTCATGGACGCGGGGCGGCGCGGAAACGTCGACCCGGACCTCGCCGCGCGCTTTGAACACACGATCCGGGACTTCTGGATCCGCCTCGACGAGATCGTCGGCCGGTTCGTCGAGGCGACGGACGAGAACACCGTTCTCTTGATCGTCTCCGACCACGGCTTCGGCCCGATCGACAGGGAGTTCCAGATCCTGAGGTGGCTGTGGAACGAGGGGTACTGCGATCCGCACCCGCTGAAGTCCCGCGTCTTCTACTTCCCCCACTTCGGGGGGCAGCTCACGGTCAACCGGACCGATCGGTTCCCGAACGGGGTCGTCGAGCCGGGCGAGGAGTACGAACGCCTCGTGGCCGAGCTCGAGGAGAAGCTCCTCGCCGTGCGCGATCCGTTGACCGGCGACCGCGTCGTCGCCTCCGTCTTCCGGAGCGACCGTATCTACTCCGGCCCCTTCCTTGACGACGCGCCGGATCTCCTCTTCCTCGCCGAGCCGGGTTACGTGTTCGGGCGCGGCTCGCCGATGGAGGAGGGGGAGGTCTTCCAGGAACCGTCGTACACGTTCTCCGCCTATCACGAAATGCGCGGCATCCTGCTCGCGCTCGGGCCCCTTGTCCGCCGCGGGAGGGCGGAGAGCGATCTCTACCTCCAGGACCTCGCCCCGACCGTCCTTCGGCTGCTCGGGGAGACGATCCCGATCGAGATGGACGGGAGGCCGTTCGAGGGGCTCTTCGACGACGAGATCGCGCGCACGGCGCCTCTCCGCATCGGGAAGCGCCCGATCGGGAGGGACGCGTCGGGCGCGGTCGCCGAGGA
>JBDRFQ010000145.1:0-4479 GCA_043818685.1 Candidatus Eiseniibacteriota bacterium | reverse complement strand
CGGTCTCGAGGACGTTCGGTGGGCGGGAACTCGAGAAGGACTCGTGCGGGCGGGGCCTTCCCGTGGTTCGATGCGGCTCCTTCCCCTTTCGAGCGTAGACCCCTCCCACGGCGAGCGGTGAATTGACTCGCCCGGTCGGTTTCGCCGGTCCGGTGCACCGGGATGACCCCGGTCGACTCGGATCGGCGGGGCAGGGACTCATGCCCTTCCTCGAGCGGAACTACATCGAGAAGCACGCCGCCCTGAACCGGACGGCGCGCGCGCTCTTGAAGAACGGGATCCCGGTCGTCGCGGCGAAGCATCTGCACAGGTAGCGCCTGCCGCCTGCGGGACGGCATCGAATCGGAATGGGGGACCGGCCGCGCGTCGGTCCCCTCTTCGTTCTCCGTCTCGGCGGGTACGCGTGAGCCCTACGCCTCGGGCCGTGACGGAGCCGCCGAGACCGCCGCGCCGCAGTGGGGGCAGAAGCGCGCCCCGTTCAGGATCGCCCCCCGGCACTTCGCGCACGTCGTTCGGAGAGGGTGCCCGCAGTTCGGACAGTAGGACGCCTCCCGGCTGAGTTGACCGCACGAGGGACAGGCGACCTGGCGCCTCCCGCGCACGATCAGATAGACGACGAACCCGATAAAGTACGGAACGAACGCGGCCACGAGGGCCCAGAGGACCGGCTCCATCCCGCGCCCCTTGGCGTCGTGATACACGAAGAGGCCGAGCCCGACGTGGATGAAGATCCCGAGAAGCCCGAAAAGGCTAATGAAGTAGAACGGCCAGGTGGCCGCGAACGGCCTTGCGTGGTGATGGAAGATGAACCCTCCCGTCGCCAGGAATACCGAGAGCCAGGAGATGACCACGAGCGCAACGAACACGATGACGATCTTGTGAAACAGACCCTTATCCATGAAACGCCTCCGCGAGAGCCGGCGCGGCTCCGCCGTTCGAGAGACCGAGCCTTCCGGTTCGATGAAGAGCAACCGCGATCGCCCCCCCGGCGACGAGGCCGAGCGAGGCGGTGATCGCGAACGCGAGGGGGACCGAAACGAGGGACGACGACACCAGGAAGCCGAGCAGCCGGGAGATCGCGTAGACCGGGGCGGCGACCCAGAGCGCGGCTCCGGCGACCGCAGCGGGCACGAGCCACCGGAGCGCGCCGATCTCCCCCTCTCCGCGGGCGGCCTCGACCGCGGCGAGGGTTCGCGCCCGGAGGGCCGCCGTGTAGAGGCGCGCGGCGGGAAGCGCCGGGGGCGCCGAAAACACGAGCTCGCGCCAGGCCGCGCACGCGGGGCACGCGACGAGGTGCGTCTCGGCGTCCGCAGGCGGGCGCGTCTCCCGCTCTCCGCGCAGGACGATCTCGAGAAACGCTCTTCGAGCCGTCGCGCACTCTTCTCTCGCGCTAGACATCTCGAGGCTCCTTCACCATTTCCTCGTAGAGCTCGGCGAGGCGATCGAGCGCCCTGTGAATCCGGCTCTGGGCGGTCCCGAGCGGAACGCCGAGATGGTCGGCGATCTCCCGATACGACCGGTCGTCGAAGAAGCGGAGCGCGATCACCTCGCGGTAGAGGGGGTCGAGACGCCCGAGCAGCTTGCCCGAGAGATCGCGCGCGGCGATGCGATCGGCGGGGTCGGGCGCGGGCGGAGCCTGTTCGATGCGAACCTCCGGCTCCCCGCGATCGAGACCGAAGAGCTTCCACCGGCGGCGACGGCGGAGGTGATCGTAGGCGAGGTTCCGCGCGATCCTGAAGAGCCAGGGGGCGAAGGGACGCCCCGGATCGAAGCGCCGGATCCCACGGATCACCCGCACCCACGTCTCCTGGAAGACGTCCTCCGACGCCTCGCGGCTCCCGACGACGCAAACGAGCGTGCGCATCAGCTCCTCCCCGTATCGATCGACGAGCTCCCCGAAACCGCTCCGGTCCCCCGCCCGAGCGCGCTCGACGACGGACCGCTCGCCCGCGTCCGCCGGGGCATCGTTCCGATCGGCGGTCCCGTCTCCGCTCATCTCGACCCACCTACGCTCGGGGGGTTCGTTCTGTTCCCGGCAAAGAACGAGGGACAACCGCCACTTTCAGGCCGATGGAAAGAGGCGACTGTCCCCGATTGCTCCCGATTGCCCGGATCGTCCTATCGAAAGATGCTCTTGATCGCTCCCCAGTTCGCCTTTTCCGTCGCGGGAAAGAGCCCTGCGGGCCCCTTGTTGATCGAGGGCTGGTCCTTCTGCTTGTACACGAGGAAGCGCTCTGCGCCGGAAGGATCGGGTCGCATGATGAAGATCTGTTCGCTGAGGACGATGAAGTTGATAATCCCTTCGGGGTCGCTCGGAGCATCCACGACGACCTTGAGATCGACGGCCGCCGTCACCTTGTACCAGACCTCTCCCGCCGGCTTCCCGGGGTAGCCCGTGTTGTCCACGCTCATGCTCTTGCCCACGAGATCGAGATCGATCCGATTCACCTTCCAGCCCCGATCGTTGCTTCTCCCGTGGAACATCGTCCCCGCGATCGCGAGCTCCTCGCTCCGGCTCCAATACCCCAGCGAATCGTTCGGGTCGACCTCCTCAGGAAGGAGCTCGAACGTGTAGTCCGCGTCGAGGTACGACGCGTAGGCGGCACTGTCCCTCTCCGCGTACTCCCGCGCGAAGCTCCTGATCGACATCTCGGCCGTTTCCGGCCCGGGCGGGTTGCCGTTGCCGCCCGTGTCCGCCGGGTTGTCCTCCCCGCAGCCGATCACGAACACGATGAGGACGCACGCCAAGAGCGCACCAATGATCCGCATGGCCGACACCTCATGACATGAAAGACCCATAGGGAATTGTATCTCCGCGTTCTTTTTCATGTCAAGGACGGGCATGCCGATCGGGCTCGGTCGGGGCCCGAGGTGGGGCGGTCGACGTGCCGATGGATGGCCGGCGGCCGGTCTCGAGGACATTCGGTGGGCCGGGACTCGAGAAGGACTCGTGCGGGCCGGGGCCTTCCCGTGGTTCGATGCGGCTCCTTCCCCTTTCGAGCGTAGACCCCTCCCACGGCGAGCGGTGAATCGACTCGCCCGGTCGGTTTCGCCGGTCCGGTGCACCGGGATGACCCCGGCCGACTCGGATCCGATCCCGCTTAGGCGGGGCAGGGACGTGGGTTGATGGAAAAGGTAGGATCTCTTCCCGGCGGGGCGCGCTCATGGAAGAGCTCCCGATTCTCGGCGCCGGTTCTTTTCCTGTGAGCGAGAATCCGATCGATGATCTCCGGCTCGGTGATCACCGAGACCAGCTGCAGCGGGACCTTGCATTGGGGACAGAGTGGGGGATAGGTACCGTGTCGGGTATCGCTTTCGGCGCGGCACAGAACGGAAACCGGTGCGGGTCCCCTATTCGAGATCCTCGAGGCGCCTCCGGGCTGTCTCATTCTCCGGGTCGATCGTGAGAACCTCGCGAAGAACCGCGGCCGCGCCCCCCCGATCCCCCGTCCCCCGAAGAACGAGCGAAAGGTTCATGAGTGAAGGAACGTCGCAGGGGTCGAGGCGGGCCGCCTCGCGGAACGCGCCTCCCGCCTCGGGCAGACGCCCCTCTTGAACGAGCAGGTTCCCCCACTCGAACCAAACATCCCTCCTCCCGGGTGCGGCCTCGGTCGCCCGTCGGAGGATCGGGGCGGCCTCGGCTCTCCTTCCCGTCGAGACGAGCAGCTTGCCGAGGTTGAGAAGCCCCGCGGGGCTCTCAGGGGCGAGCTCGAGCCCTCTCCGGAGGAGCGGCTCCGCCTCCTCCCCCCTCCCCTTCTCCGCAAGAAGACCGCCGAGATCGACGTACCCGTCCGGGAAGTACGGATCCGCCGTCAGGCTTCTCCGGTAGAGCACCTCCGCCTTCTCCGCCTCGCCGCGCCCCTCGAAGTACTCGCCGAGGGTCACCGGAACGCGCGGGTTCAGCGGATCGAGCTCCATCGCCAGGACCAACTCTCCGATCCCCTCCTCGTCCCTCCCCTCGCCGAGGAGAACGACGCCGAGGTGGTAGTGGACCGCGGAAAAGCGGGGGATTCTCCGCGCCGCTTCCCGATAGGCGTCGATCGCCTTCGTCGGGTTCCCGAGACGCGCCTCGACGTTCCCCCTCTGGAACGCCTCCTGCCCCCCCGCGGCGACCTCGAGACCGAACCAGTCGACCGACGATCCGGCGAGGGCCGCGGCGAGGAGAGCGAGAGGCGCCACGAGCGCCCGCCGCGAGCGGAGGCGGAAGCCGCGCGCGAGCACGGCGAGCCCTCGCCCCGCCGGCGGGAAGAGCGGAACGAGAAGCGGCAGCCGGAAACGCGCGCACACGAAGAAGAGAACGACCGAGAGGCCGTAGAACAGAAGGAACAGGACGAGAAGCAGCGTCTCGCGCCCGCGCGGGCGGCCGAAGAGGAGGCCGACGAGCGCGAGCGGCAGAAGCACGGCGAAGGAGACGAGCGGGAGCGACAGGACGCCGTTCGCCCTTCGATACAGAACGATCTCCCGGTTGTTCCCGATCTC
>JBDRFQ010000144.1:0-2251 GCA_043818685.1 Candidatus Eiseniibacteriota bacterium | reverse complement strand
GGCCGCGCTCCTCAACGCGCTCGATCTCGTCGAGAAGAAGATCGAGGAGGTGCGCGTCGTCGTCTGCGGCGCCGGGACGGTCGGGACCGGCTGCGTGCGCCTCTTCCTCCGGATCGGCGTCCGCCCGGAGAACCTGCTCGTCTACGACGTCAAGGGCCTCGTCCATCCCGATCGGGACGACCTTTTCGATTTCCAGCGGGACTACGCGCGCGCGGAAGACGCGCGTACGCTTCCCGAGGGATTGAAGGGCGCCGACGTGTTTCTCGGCGCCTCCGCCGGCGGCGTGCTGACCCAGGAGATGCTGCGGGGGATGGGGCGCTACCCGATCGTGTTCGCCCTCGCGACGCCGGAATCCGAGATCGAGTACGAGGCGGCGCGCGCGAGCCGCCGCGACGTGATCGTGGCGACCGCGCTCGGCCAGAACCCGAACGCCGTCCTCGATCTCCTCAGCTTCCCCTACATCTTCCGCGGGGCGCTCGACGTGCAGGCGACGCGGATCACCGAAGGGATGCTCGAGGCGGCGGCGCGTGCCCTGGCGGACCTCGCGCGCGAGGACGTCGTGGAAGAGGTGGAGCGCGCCTACGGCAACGAGCGCTTCAGCTTCGGCCCCGAGTACCTCCTTCCCAAGCCGATCGACCCCAGGATTCTCGTGCGCGAGTCGGCGGCGGTCGCCGAGCGCGCGATCAGCGAGGGGATCGCCCGCCGCCCGATCGAAACCGCCCTGTATGAGGAAAGCCTCAACGTGCGGATCGGAACGGGAAGGGAAACGCTCCGCGGCCTCATCTTCCGGGCGCGCCAGGAGAACAAGCGCGTGGTCTTTTCCGACGGGGCCAACGAGACGATCCTCCGCGCGTGCAACATTCTCGCGGACGAGAAGATCGCGAGCCCGGTTCTCCTCGGCCCGGAGGACGAGATTCGGAGCCGGATCGAGAAGCTCGGCCTCGATCTCGCCGGGGCGACGGTGATCGACCCGGTTCGAAGCCCTCGCTTCGATGCCTACCTGAACGACTACTTCCGGATGCGAAGCCGCAAGGGGCTCATGCGGGTCGCCGCGGCGCGCCGCCTCCAGCAGCTCGAGACCTTCGCCGCGATGATGCTGCACAGCGGCGACGCGGATCTCCTCGTCGCGGGCGTCACGACCCACTACGCCGAATCGCTCCGCACGATCCTCGAGGTGGTCGGTCCCCTTCCGGGAATCCGAAAGGTCTCGAGCCTCTACATGGTCCTCCTCCCGAAGAAGATCTACTTCCTCGCGGACTGCGCGGTGAACATCAACCCGAGCGCCGAGGAGCTCGCTGAGACGGCGCTTCTCGCCGCGGGGATGGCTCGCTCTCTCGGGGTCGAGCCGCGCGTGGCCATGCTCTCCTTCTCGAACTTCGGGAGCGTGGACCATCCGTTCACGCGCAAGGTCCGCGACGCGACGGCCATCGCCAAGGAGAGGGCGCCCGACCTCGTCATCGACGGCGAGATGCAGCTCGCCACCGCGGTCGACGGCCCGCTTCGAGCGGAGTACTTCCCGTTTTCGGACCTCGAGAGGGACGCCAACGTGCTGATCTTCCCGGACCTCCAGTCCGGAAACCTCGCCCTTCATCTTCTCCAGCACGTCGGCGAGGCGGTCCTGATCGGCCCGGCCCTTCTCGGGACGCGCCTCCCGGTTCACCTTCTCCAGTACGGGCAGACCGTAGAGGACGTCGTGAACCTCACCGCCCTCGGCGTGGTCGAGGCGGCGGAGCGGAGCGGGGCCTGACAAG
The DNA here is from genome assembly GCA_043818685.1 of Candidatus Eiseniibacteriota bacterium. GTDB lineage: Bacteria > Orphanbacterota > Orphanbacteria > Orphanbacterales > Orphanbacteraceae > VGIW01. The sequence continues at coordinate 500 of JBDRFQ010000144.1, read as the reverse complement.
GGGGGTGGAAACGCCCGGCCGGAGATGGTAGCCTGGACCATGCACGCGTTTCCTACTGCGGTTGCCGATCACGGCCTCCGAGGCCTCCCTTCCGTCGCCGCTTCCTCAACGTAGTGCCGAGACTACGTTTCCGGGAGCGGCTCGTCCAGGTCGGCCTCTCGGCACGCGCTCCCCACCCTCGCGACGAAAACGCGTGCATGATCCAGGCTGGCGTTTCCGGAAGCCGACCCGGCGATCCCGCCCGAAAGGGCGACTCCGACGAGTAACTGATGAAGAGCCGGCGACTCCGCATGTTCCTGCACCTCCCTCTCGCCGTTCTCGCGGCGGCCGCCGCGTCCGCCGCCCGCGCGGACGGTGTTTCGATCTCCCCGAGCTTCGGACTCCGCGTCCGGCAGGCGATCCTTCCGCACGTCTACTCCTTCGACCCCGCCGAGAACGACCGGAACTGGATTCGCTGCCGCGCGCGGGCCGGGGTCCGCCTCGAGGCGGCGCCCGAGCAC
>JBDRFQ010000143.1:0-10383 GCA_043818685.1 Candidatus Eiseniibacteriota bacterium | reverse complement strand
TCCTCCACCAGAGCCGCTTGTCCGAACCGATCGTGAACCGCGCGGATCGCCTCGTCGAGCTTCGGCCCGGGAGAGGGGCAGACGCTCGTCGCGGCGAGGATCCCCTCGCTTGCGTCCGTGCGCGCCGGCTTCACGATGAGGGGGCCCTCCGGCACGACTCCGAGCGGCGCGGAAGTCCCGGCCGGAACGAGCGCTCCGGCCGGCACGGGGAGGCCCGCCTCGCGGAGCACCGCCTTCGCGCGCCACTTGTCCAGGGTGACGAGCAGCTGCTCGGTGTCGGACCCGGTGCAGGAGAGGCCGAAGGAGGCGCAGACGGCGGGGACCAGGGCGGCCCCTTCCGGGTCGTCGTGCAGGCTCTCGACCAGGTTGAAGACGATTCTCTCCTCGCCGCCGAGAAGAGCGTCCCCAACCTCCCGCAGGCTCCGGATCCCCGCGACCCTGTGCGGAACGCCGGCGGCCCGCAGGGCATCCGCGACCGCCGCAGCCTCGGCGAGCACCCCCGCGTCGCTCTCGAGATGGCCGGCCGCACCGCCGGGGCGCGGCTCGTTGTGGAGAACGAGAACCGTCCGGGATCTACCAGCCATGAACCTTTCCAATTCTTGTTTTTGCACTCTCGATGATCGATCCGATCAGCTCCGCGTACGCCATCCCCTCCTGCGCGGCGACCATCGGAAGGTCGGAGTGGGTCGGGTGGAGGCCCGGGAGGGGGTTGATCTCCATGAAGCTCGGCCGCCCCCCGCGGTCTAGGCGGATGTCCACGCGCGACGCGTCGCGGCACTCGAGCGCCCGGTGAACGCGGAGGGAGAGGTCCTCCGCCTCGGCGCGCAAGCCGGGGTCGGCCACGGGAGAGTAGCGCACGAGCGTCTCGCACTCCTCCTTCGTGACGTAACCGTACACGGCCGACTCCACCCCATCGAGAACCCCGACCTCCATCGTCCCGATCGCCCGCGCCTCCTCCCCGGTGCCGAGGACGCCGACCGTGAACTCCCGGCCCGGGAGGTATTCCTCGACGAGAACCGGCTGCCGCACGCGCGCCAGCAGGTCCCGGCAGACCTCCTCCAGCCCCTCGGGGGTCTCCACGCGGGAGCGGGCGTCGATCCCCTTCCCCGTCCCCTCGGCGAGCGGCTTGGCGAAGAGCGGGTAGCGGAGCCGCACGCGGGGGAGGTCCTCGGCCGTCGATACGACGGCACTCTCGGGCGTGTTCAGGCCCGCCTGGCGCACCAGCCGCTTCGCCACCTCCTTGTCGAGGGTGATCGCGGAGACGAGCGGGTCGCTGAACGTGTAAGGGATGTCGTAGAGCTCGAGGAGGCAGGGAACCTGCGCCTCCCGCGACCGGCCCCGCACTCCCTCGGCGATGTTGAAGACCAGCTCCCAGCGATCGCCGCCGACCAGGCGTCGGCAGAGCGCCTTCGCGTTTCCGATGCGGTCGACCCGGTGGCCCAGCGACTCGATCGTCTCGGCGAGCGAGCGGATCGTCTCCTCGGAGTCGAACTCGGCGACCTCTTCCTCCAGGAAGCCTTCCGCCCGGTAGTCGTCGCGGAGATCGTAGGTCAGGCCGACCGCGAGCCCGGGGCCGCGAGGGGTGCTCTTCGATCTCATCAGGGGTGTTTCCCATCCAGGGCGCGCGCGAGCCCGGTGAAAAGGGCCGGCGCTCCCCTTCTCAGGTTCCGGAGGTTGTATCCGCCCTCTTGCACGAAGAGGATCGGGGTTCCCGCCTCGGCGATGCGCGCCCCGATCTCCCGCTCGACGCTCACCGGCAGACGGAAGGTGCCCGTCGGGTCCCCCTTCAGGATGTCGAATCCCAGCGAGACGACGAGGAAGGCGGGCGCGAAGCGCCGGACATGCCGCATCGCGCGGTCCAGCGCGTCGAGATACGGGGCGCGATCGGCGCCCTCGGGCAGGGGGTAGTTGCGGTTCAGCCCGCGGCCGCGCCCCTCACCGGTCTCGTCGGAGAAGCCGCTGAAGTAGGGATACGCGATGTTCGGGTGCCCGTGGATCGAGAGGGTCAGAACGTCCCCGCGCTGGTAGAAGATGTCCTGCGTGCCGTTGCCGTGATGGTAGTCGATGTCGAGCACCGCTACCTTTCCGCGTGCCGCGAGGAGGTCGGCGGCGATCGCCGCGTTGTTGAAGTAGCAGAACCCTCCGAAGGTCCGCCGGCCCGCGTGGTGTCCCGGCGGGCGGCAGAGCGCGTACGCCACGCGCCGCCCCCGGAGCAGCTCGTTCGCCGCGGTGAGCGCCACGTCCACCGCCTCGCACGCCGCGCTGTAGGCGCCGCGGTAGAGCGGCGTGAAGGTGTCGATGCAGTAGTATCCGGCCCGCACCGCGAGGTCCTTCGGCCGCCGCTCGGGGCGCCGGATCGGAAAGACATACGGGTAGACGGGCGACTTGTCGGGCATTCTCCCGCACGCCGCCTTGAGGTAGGAAACGAAATCCCCGTCGTGGACCGAGCGAAGCCGGGCCTCCCCGTGTTTCTTCACCGGCGCGGCGGCGAACAGGCCCGTGGCGGCGACGCTCTCGTGAATGGCGCCGATTCGCGCCGGGCGCTCGACGTACCCGCGCTCGCGCACGTGATGAATGGCGTGCGCCTCGCCCCGCACGAGCGCGAACGCTTTCTGGAGCCGGCTCGGCCCGATCTCCGGCTTCTCGTCCCTGGGCCGCACGTAGCGCGGCGGGCGGAAGCGGACCGGATCGTCGCGGAACGACCGGACCACGCGGCTCATGTAGTCCGGGCCGACGATGTGCGCGTACTTGCGATCGAGGATGAGGCGGACCGCGGCGCGTGCCTCGCGCCTCCCGAGCGGCTCCTGCCGGGCGAGAGGATCGAAGAGGAGAAAGGGCGCGGCGTCGTCCCCCGCGACCGGCGTCTCGTAATCGGTCCCCACGATCGGAAGCACGCCGTATTGCTCGTAGAACCGAAGCCGTTTGCGGTTCTCCTCGAGCTTGCCCGGGCGCTTCTCCAGCGCCGGATCGTCCGGGAGCACCTCCATGTAGATCCCCATCGAGCCGAGGTCCCGCAGGTACTCGCGCGCCGCTTCATAGAGAGCACCGCCGATCCCCGAGCCGCGGACGCCCGGCGACACGACCAGGAAATCGAGCAGCGACGATCGGATCTCGTGGAAGTGGATGAGGAGCGCGAACCCCGTGATCCGGTGGGTGGAGGTTTCGCTCACCAGGAGGATCGTCCGGTATTGGTGGCCGACCGGGTCGTTCAGCATCCTCGGAATCTTGGACGCGTAGCCGGCCACCTCCGGATAGGAAGCCCGGAAGATCTCCTGGACCTGCCGGACGACGTTCCGATCGGGAGGCGCCGAGCTGCCGTAAACGCGGCGAATCAGAATCATGACCGGGCGCTCGCGCCTCCGGTTCTTCTCTTCCCGCGCCCGCGCCTTTGCTGCCGCGCCGTTGCGCCCGGCTGGATGCGGGACGCCCGGCCGCTGGCGAGGTCCCACACACCCGGCGCGCTCTCCCCGTCCCCCGGCGATCGAGCCGCCGCCGGGTCGGCCGGCTCCGGGTAGGAGACCAGCATCCCCTCGAAGTTCCGGAGCACCGTGTGGGTCGGGCTCATCGAGACGATGTAGTTCGGCAGGATCGGTATCTTGCCGCCGCCGTGGGGCGCGTCCACGACGAAGGTCGGTATCGCGAGCCCGCTCACGCGGCCCCTCAGGTATTCCATGATCTCGATCCCCCGGGAGAGCGGCGTGCGAAAGTGCTCGGCCCCACGCACGAGATCGCACTGGAACAGGTAGTAGGGGCGCACGAGGATCCGCACCAGCGCCCGGCAGAGCGTCTCGATCGTCGACGGGTCGGCGTTCACGCCGGCGAGGAGGACCGTCTGGTTGCTCACGGGGATGCCGGCCTCCACGAGCCGCCCGCACGCCTCGGCCGCCTCCGGAGAGACCTCGTTCGGGTGGTTGAAGTGCGTGTTCACCCAGATCGGACGGTGGCGGCGGAGCATGGCGGTCAGCTCGTCGGTGACGCGCATCGGGAGGGTCACGGGCGTTCGCGTTCCGATCCGCACGATCTCCACGCTCGGCACCGAGCGGATCGCCGTGAGGACCCGTTCGAGGGCCGCCGTGCTCATCGTGAACGGATCTCCGCCGGAGACGATCACGTCGCGGATCTCCGGGTGGGCCGCCAGATACTCCTTTACCCGCTGGAGCCCGGCGGCGGAGAGGGCGGTCTCCCGGACGCCCGCGGCGCGCTTTCGCGTGCAATGCCTGCAGTAGACGGAGCACATGGTCGTCGCGATGAGGAGCGCCCTGTCCGGATAGCGGCGAATCAGGCCGGGAACCGGCATGTCCTCATCTTCCTCGAGCGGATCATCCTTGAGGAATGAAGGATGGTTCAGCTCGGCGATTTGGGGCACGGCCATCCGGAAGATCGGATCCGAATCGTCGCACCGCCGGATCAGAGACGCGTAGAACGGCGTGATCGCCATCGGGAAGCCCGCGCAAGCCTCCTCGAGGCCGGCGACGTCAGGCGGTCCCCCGATGATGTCGCGGAGGTCCGACAGGCGTCGAATCCGGTTCGAGAGCTGCCAGCGCCAGTCTTTCCAGCAGGGAACGGAGTCCGGTCCGCCGGACCGGCGGCGGGCCGAGCCCCGTTCGGGCCGGTGAATCGTCGTGACGTCCGGCAAGGGAGGATCCCCTTCCGAGACGTCGTTCTCAGAGGACTGCGCGGATTCCTGCACGGATCGGTTCCCCCCCTGTCCGAGGCTCTCAGAGCGCCGCGCCGCCGGCCGGTACGTGCGATTGTTCGCTCGTCAGGAGCCGGACGGCTTCCGCCACGAACGCCTCGAGAAACGAGTCCAGGCTGTCTTCGATCTCCCCGGGGTCCATGCCGATCGAGGCGAACGACAGGACCCCGGATGTGAAGCCCGCCACGGCGAGCGCCAGTCGGCGGACTTTCTCCCTGCCAACGGGACGCGGGAGAAAGGAAGCCGCCTCTCGCTCCACCGCGTCGATGTACCGCGAGAGAGGCCTCTCGATCTCCGGCGCGCCGTCCCGCGACGCGTCGATGAAAAGCCGGCTTTGGAAGAGGAGCAGAAATTCGCTCCGGTTCTGTCGGAAGAACGCCACGTGCGCCCTCACGATCCGCCGAAGCCCGGCCTCCAGGGAGGATGGAGCCGGAGAGCCGATCGAGAACCCCAGCGCGAGCCGGTCGACCGCCTCGGCGGCGAGCGCGGTCACTAGCCGGTCCTTGGTGCTGAAATGCCGGTAGAGCGTCCCTTTTCCGAGGTCCGCCCTTTCGGTGATCTCCTCGATCGTCGCCGCGTCGATCCCCTTCTCGGAAAAGACGGAGAGGGCCGCCTGGAGAAGCCTCCGGCGGGTCCTCAGCGCCCTTCTTCGAGTCCGGTTGGCGGACGCCCCCGGGGAACCCTCGCTGTCAGTCATGGCGGAGAAGATCGTCAGGTCCGACCGCGAAGTCAAGCGTGAACTTGCGGTCGCACCGGTACCCGGCGCGTTTTTTTGAGGATGCCGCTTGCGGAGCGGGGCCGACCCTCCCGGGCGGCCCCCAGGGGGGGGCGGCGCCTTCAGGGGGGGAGAGGGTCTCGGGCCCGCGGGGGGGCCGGCGCACCGAGGAAAGGGCCCGGGGGTCGATCCCCGGGCCCTGGCAAACGAATCCTGGCGGTCTTGTTCAGCGGACCAGGATCATCTTCTTCGTCAGAGACGTCTTGTCCGTGTCGAGACGGTAGTAGTACACGCCGCTTCCGACATCGCGCCCGGAGCGGTCGCGCCCGTCCCATGTCACCGTGTGCGAGCCCTGGCCGACCGCGCCGTTCACGAGATCGGTCACCAGGCGGCCTGTCGGCGCGAACACCGAAAGGCGAACCAGGCCTTCCTGATCGACCGCGAACCCGATCGAGGTCGCCGGGTTGAACGGGTTCGGCATGTTCTGCTCGAGAACCACCAGAAGCGGAAGCCCGGATGGAACGTCGGTCGAGACCTCCGGGATGTACGCGGTCGCCGCGTTCAGGACCGCCCTCCCCGCGTCGTTCTGCACCCACACCGTGCTCTGCATGCGCTCGATGTGGTAGTTCGCGCTGTCGTACGGAACCGCATACTCGAAGTGGAGCGAGTCGCCGGCGTTTATGGTCGCCGGTAGAATCTCGCCGGCCGTGCTCGGGACCATGTCGCGGAACACGTAGTGGAACTTCCCCTGACCGACAACGCGCACGAAGTAATCCACGATCGAGTAGCGGAGCCGGAGCGTTCCGCTCACCGCCTGCTCGGCGATCACGTCGATCTTCATGTAGATCGTGTCGGGATCGTCCGGCGGGGACATGTAGTGGTCGATGTTGAAGCGAATCGGCGCCGGGTTGGCCGAAAGGGTGTTGATCGTGCTCCGAACGAAGGAGTACCACTGCGCGTACGTCCCGAAATCGCTCGGATCCCGGATGTAGCTCCCGTCGAAGCGGAACGACGGCACGTAGTTCACGCCGTAATAGGCGCGGCGAGCGTTGTTCTCCACCGTGTTGTAGAGATACATCGGGTCGCTGCCCGCCGGCCAGCTCATGTGATACTTGAGGGGCGCAGCCTGCGTCCCATACACGCCATCAAAGATCACGTCCATCGTGTCCTTGACGGCCGTACAACCCGGTCAGCCAGAGTTGGTGAAGTTCTCGATGAGCACCAGGCGCTGCGCCGCGATGGCAGGGGACGCCATCAGGAACGCCAGCCCCAGCACCGCCACGATGCGAAGTCTCATGCATACCCTCCTTGCACGGCGGTTTCGGTCGTGGGAGCCCTACCGTTTTGATGATTATAACACAAGAGAGGGAAAAGAGATAGAGAGATTTTCAACCGTCCGCGGATCCGGCCCGAATGAGGGGCTGTGCCTGCAAATCCTTGTATCCGTTCATGTTCGGGTGTCAGGCCCCAGGACCGACACCCGAGAACATCATGGTGGGGCTTGCGATTCGGCAATCCGGGACTTGATCTTCTTGCCCGGAGACCCGCGAGCCCGCCGGGCGGGGCTCTCCGCGCGGCAGGGCGGGAGGGAAGGGGGCCTCTACCGCTTCTTGCCGAGAAGATCGCGCTCCTCCTCGATCCGGTCGTAGAGCTCCTCCCATGTCCGGACCCCCCGATAGAGCTTGCCGTTCACCAGAATGCCGGGGGTTTTCGTGACGCCGAACTGGATCCCTTCCATCTTCTCCGTGCGGAGACGGTCGATGAGCGACTTCTCCTTCTGATCCGCGCGGAAGCGGGCGACGTCGAGCCCGAGCTTCGCCGCGCAGCTCTCGAGGTAAGCGTCGCCGAGATCGTCGTCGTTCGAGAAGAGGAGATCGTGCATCTCCCAGAACTTCCCCTGCTTTCCCGCGGCGAGAAGGGCGAGGGCGGCCGGAAGCGCCCTGTCGTTGGACTTCAGCGGATAGTTCTTGAAGGAGTAAGCGATCTGCTTCGGGTCCTTCTTGATCAGGGCGCGGAGGGCGGTCGCCGTTGCCTTGCAGTACGGGCAGCCGAAATCCGCGTAGAGAACGACCCGAACCGGCGCCTTCGGGTTCCCGCAGACCGGGATCGCCTCGAGATCGGGCGTCAGGACGTTCTCGGGAAAGGCGGAGAGGCGGCGCGCCTCGATTTCCCCAAGGATATCGGGGACGTCCCGGTCCGCCCTCACGCGGCGCACGGCGAACGCGGCTAGCCTCCGCGCGATCGGATCACCCCCCCCCGCCTTGAGGCAGGAGAGGATCGTCCCCTCGCACCCGCCGTAGCACTTCGCGGTGGCGAGCACCTCGGCCACGACCTCCTTGTGAATTCCCTTGAGCCCCTCCCCCCCCTCGACGAGAGACCAGGGAACGTCGTCCGCGGCGAGCGCCGCGCCCGCGAGAAGCGCGAGAAGCCCGGCGGCGGGCCACAGCATCCTACGCATTTCGTCTCCTCCTTCCCAGGAAACGGTCGAGGCCGTAGCGCCCGTCGTCGAAGAGGAGCGCGTAGCCGGCGAGAGCGATCCAGAAGAAATCGCGCACAAGGGTGCGGGCGCTGATCTCCTCGGCGGCCTCCCGCGAGGCGAAGCAGCCGCAGGTCATCTCGTACCCGCGGGAGAGCGCGATCACGAGGGCGATCACGAACATCAGCATCATTCCGAGGATGAGAAGCGCGTTCTCTTTTGTCCAGAATCCGGCGATGAAGAGGAGGCCCGTCACGAGCTCGAGCCAGGGGAGCATGATGGCCATTGGGTTGACGAGCTCGAGCGGGAGAATCTGATACGTGGCGATGTTCAGGGCGAAATCGTACGGCTCGCGGATCTTGTAGAGGCTGGCGAGGACGAACACGGCGCCGAGATAAAAGCGGACCGGGATCCCGACGAGCGCGAGCCTTGCGCGTGTCCTCTCGCCGAACGCCATGGCTAGTCGGCGCCCGCCGAAAGGAGCGCTCTCCAATCCTCGCTCTCCTCGAGGTAGTGAACCCAGTCGAGGCCTTGCGTGGCGAGATCGTTCGCAAGGAGCCGGGCGGTCAGGGTGTCGCCGATCACGACGATCGTGCGGTCGCCGGCGACGGTCCGGATCTCTTCGATCTCCTCCTCGGAGACCGAGAAGAGCGGGTCGTACGGGATCGAAAAGGCGCCTTCGACATGGCCGGACTCGTACTCCTCCGGCTCCCGCGAGTCCACGACGAAGAAGTAGGACGGGTTTTCGATCAGCTCGTCGAGCGTGACGACCGAGGCGGTGTCCTCCCCCTCGGGACAGTCTTCGTAGATCTCGTACTCGGAATCAGCGGCCCAGCGAAGCGAGTCCGGGCGGCCCGCGTTGACGGCGACGGCGACCGCGGTCGAGAGCCCCACGATCGCGAGCGATCGAAGAAGAAGTCTTCTAATCGAAGCCCCAGCTGACATTTCCACGACTCCCGACGTTTCGAGCGGGGGGTAGGCGCTCATCCATGCCCTTCCACCCTCCCCGCCCAGGCCGAGTTCCCGCCCGTTCCGGAGAGCGGAGACAATAATCTATGGTAGCACAGACGGCCGGCCCCCGCCCGCCCTCCTGCGCAGGACCGCGGCGCTTCTTCTCGAGACGCATCCTGGGCTCGGCAGACCCCGGCCCGCCTCGTCGGTGCGAGCGGACACGCCAGACCTGCGGTCCATTCGGAAGCCCCGCCACGGCGGGTGGCGACGGCAGGTGTCCGCAGGGTGAGCACCGAGCGGACAGCCGCCGACAGGACCCGCTTTTCGAACGCAGAGGGGTGGCGGCGGCAGGCGTGCGAGGAACTTCGTGTCTAAAGGAAGCCCTTCTCCCGCATCCACTCGTCGCTCACGAACTTGGTCAGGTAGTTCCGGATGGAGTCGGGGAGGATCGCGAGGGCCTTGCGGATCCCCTTCTCCTCCTTCAGAACCTCGAGCATCGCCCAGACGACGGATCCGGAGCTCCCCCCGACCAGCAGCCCCTCCTCCCGGATCAGCCGCCGCGCCATCAGGAAGCTGTCCTTGTCGTCGACGTAGACGTAGCGGTCGACGAGGCTGTTGTCGAGCACGTCCGGAATGAAATCGTATCCGATCCCCTCGACGAGGTAGGGATGCACGTCGGTGCGCCCGCCGAGAACGGATCCGTACGGATCGACGCCGATGATGCGGATGTCCGGCTTCCTTTCCTTGAGGTATCGAGAAACGCCCGTGACCGTTCCGCCGGTCCCCGCGCCGATGACCACCACGTCGAGCGAATCGCCGAAGTCTTCCCAGATCTCGGCGGCCGTCCCGTGGTAGTGGGAGTCCGGGTTGTCCGGATTCGTGTACTGGTTGGGGATGATCGAGTTCTCGATCTCCTTGTTGAGACGGAGCGCGACGCCGAAGAGGCTCTCCGGATCGTCGTGCGCGGCTTCGGTCGGGGTCCGGATGATCTCCGCGCCGAGCGCCTCGAGCACGACCTGCTTCTCGCGGCTCATCTTCTCGGGCATCGTGATGACGAGGCGATACCCGCGGACCGCGGCGGCCATCGCGAGGCCGATCCCCGTGTTGCCGCTCGTCGGCTCGATGAGCGTCGTTTCGGGGTCGATCACGCCCCGCTCCTCCAGACCCTTCACCATGCGGACGGCCGGCCGGTCCTTGAGTGAACCGCCCGGGTTGAGAAAATCGCACTTCGCGTAGAGCTCGACGGGGAGCTCCTTCCCGACCCGGTTCAGCCTGACGACGGGCGTGTTCCCCACGACCTCCATGATGTTCTCGTAGATCATCCCGCTTCCCTCCGGCCGGTCGGACCGGCGTCCCGGCCCCGATCAAACACGTCGTTCCTGCTTCCTTGCTAGAGATAAGCACGGGAAGGCCGCGGCGGCCAGAGCGAATTGGGGTCGGGTCCGGCGAATTGGGGACACGCACCGATATCTTGGGCGCGCCCCGAGCACACGGCGCCGGAGTGTGTCCCCGACTTGCAGAAATCGGTACGGGTCCCCGATTGGG
>JBDRFQ010000142.1:0-7185 GCA_043818685.1 Candidatus Eiseniibacteriota bacterium | reverse complement strand
CGGGTCCTTCAGCCTCATATTCATGATAGCACTACTTCTGAGAACGGCATCGTCCGCGTGCCGGTCCCGTCGGGCGCTGGTCCTCGAGAACCTCGCTCTGAGGCATCGACTTCAAGTCCTGCAACGTTCTGGCAGGAGACCCCGGTTCCAGCCGATCGACCGCGGCCTCTGGGTCCTCCTCTCCCGCCTGTGGACAGAATGGAGAAGCTCGCTCGTCCTCGTGAAGCCCGAGGCGGTCGTCAGCTGGCACCGGAAGGGCTTTCGACTCTATTGGAGGTGGAAGAGCGGAAAGCCGGGGAGGCCTTGCGTACCGAAGAACGTCCGAGATCTCATCCGCAGGATGTCTTCCGAGAACCCGCGGTGGGGCGCTCCGCGCATCTACGGCGAGCTGCTCAAGCTCGGGATTGACATCGCCGAGCCGACGGTCTCGAAGTACATGGTTCGGCCGAAATCGCCTCCCTCCCAGACCTGGAAGACGTTCCTCCACAATCACGTCGACGAGATGGTCTCGGTCGATTTCTCCTCCGTGCCGACCGCGACGTTCCGGATTCTCTACGTCTTCGTCGTCCTGTCCCACGAACGGCGACGCATTGTCCACTTCAACGTGACGGATTCGCCCTCGTCGCTGTGGACGGCGCGTCAGTTGATCCAAGCCTTTCCTTGGGATACAGCGCCCAAGTGCCTGCTCCGTGACCGCGACAGCATCTACGGGCCGGAGTTCCACAGGGCGGCCCACAACCTCGGCTTCAAGCAGGTTAAGACGTCGCCGCACTCGCCCTGGCAGAACCCCTACGTCGAACGCCTCATCGGCTCCATCCGCCGCGAATGCCTCGACCACATGATCATCTTCAACGAGGACCACCTGCGTCGAGTCCTGCGCGAGTACTTCCGGTACTACACTGATTCGCGGACACACATCGGGCTCGGCAAAGACTGCCCGGAGCCGAGGCCCGTCCTGCCGCCGGAGATGGGTGAGGTCATCTCGATTCCACAGGTCGGCGGGCTCCACCACCGGTACACGCGGAAGGCGGCCTAACCAGGAAGTTCCGGCCTCTACAATGGAGACTGATCTCAGGCGAGGTATGCCCGAAAACACCCCGGCCTTGCTTCCAGGCGCCTGATTCCCCCGTCAGCAGCTCCTAAACTCGACCCCGAAGCTTGATCCGAAGCGTCCACGGATGAAACCGGTCCCCTCAGCGCTCCGGGCGGGACCACCCGAACCCCGGATTTCAACCCGGACGAGGTTTTCATGAGGCACACCCGGACATCACTCCCCCGCCGGCCCAGCCGATTCTTCTCTTTACACAGAAACCGGACCGGGATAAGATCCATATGCCTCATAATAGACTAGCTGAGACCTACGCCCACGGAAAATCGATCTGTGTTCTATCCGGCAAGGAGGCTCGCATGCTCTCCCGCGAATCGCCTTTTCGGTTGCCCCCGCGGGCTCTCCGCTCCTCGATCGCCGCCGCGCTTCCTTTCCTGGCTATCTCCCTCTGCGCCGCGCTTCCTCCGCTCCCGTTTCCCGTCTTGGACGACCACGACCCGGCCGTCACGATCGACTCCGCCGGCGCTCTCTGGGTCGTTTGGGTCTCGTCGTTTGCCGACACCTGCTCCGCGGGGGCAGGCGATGCAATCTGCGCAGCCCGATGGACCGGCTCGGAGTGGGACACCTCGACGGTCTCCGAAGCGAGGGGCAGATATCTCGATCCCCAGATCGCGGCGACCGAGGACGGTTTCTTCGTGGCTTGGGTGGCGCTGGCCGGATTCAACTCGGACGTGAAGATCCGGAGGTTCGCCGGAGGGTGGTCCGCCGAGTGCGACCTGACGGACAGCCCCGAGGCCGACTTCGCCCCGGCGCTCTGCGCCGCGGGCGGTGGTGGGGGTCTCTGGTTGGCCTGGCAGAGCTGGACCGGGGACTCGTACGACATCCGTCTGGCCCGTCTCGAGGCGGACTCCGTCGTCGAGACTCATGTCGTCGCCGATGGCCCGGCGAACGATGGGGAGCCGGACGTGGCGGTGGCACCGGATGGCACCGTGTGGATCGCGTGGGCGTCGGTCCGCGACCGTCATGAGGAGATCTGCCTTCGGTTTCTTGCCGCCGGGGTCTTGCAGGAACCCCTTCTCGCGACCTCCTCTCAGAAAGCGTGGTCCCGATATCCCTCGCTCGGGGTCGATCCCGAGGGAGACGTCTGGATCGCCTACTATCACCTGAACCGAACCTGGAAGTACTTCGAATCCCATCAGCCGGAGCCGAGGGATCTCGGCTCGATCCGCGTGCTCCGGTGGGACGGGCTTCGCCTTGCGGTTCCGCTCGGCACCCCTTCCGGCTGCGGCCAGGCGCCCCGCCCCCTCATGGAGGAGGTCGGGTACTTCGTCCCGGGCGACCCGGTGCGGATCTACGGGTACCGGCCGAGTCTCCTGCTCGACGGGCATGGAAGGATTTGGGTGTTCTCAAAAATGAACGGGTACCTCACGGAGGACGGCGTCCGGAACCTGTACTGGGGTGTCTTCGGCGTGTACTACGAGGATTGCGCATGGTCGGAGGTTCCGCGGATCTTCCTCGCCGAGGGCGCTCACTTCTGGAACGCTCCCGCAGCGGCCCTCGACGGCGCCGGAACGCTGTGGCTGGCGTGGACGAAGGACGGTCGGGGCACGGAGCCGATCCGAGGGCCGGAGAACATCCTGGGCCCCGATTCGGACGTCCGGGTCGACACGTTCACTGTCGGGTTCGGCGCGGGGTGCGCGGCGGCGGCGACCGGGCTCCACGTGCCGGGACCGTGGACCCCGGGCGTGCCGAGGGAGGTGCCCCGCTTCCAGGTGGAGACGGCGGACAAGACCTACGACATCTACTGGGGGGAGAACCATCGTCACACGTGCGATTTCTCCTACGACGGGATCTGGGACTATCCGTTCGAGGAGACGTTCGCGGAGACGTTCGAGCGGGTTGGCTACGACTGGATAGCGCCGGCGGATCACGTGGAGTGGTGGTCGCCCCTCGTTTGGAACCTCGTTTCCAAGTGGGTCGATCTCCGCTACCTCCCCGGGCGCCTCGTCACCTTCCCCGGCTACGAGAGGTCGGGACGGTGCCAGCAGTGGGGGAGGCACGGCGATCAGAACGCGCTTTACCGGAGCACGAGCGATTGGCAGAGCCGGGATGCTCGTCTCGACACGGCCCTCTACTGGCCCCTTTTCTACTCCGGGTTGGATGGAAAGGACGTCCTGGTGATTCCGCATCACACAGCGGAACGAGCCGGGTGCGGATACACGTTGTGGGAGGAGCTCCTCCCGGACGGAACGGACACCCTCCCCGATCCTCTGCGGCTCGTCGAGATCTTCCAGACCACGAGGGGCTCGTCCGAGTATCCAGGCTGTCCCCTCCAGCACTGTCCCCCGGTCGTAGACCCGGACACCGGCTGGGTCCATTCGGCCTGGAGTATGGGCCTCCGGCTCGGCGTCGCCGCCGCCGGGGACCACAACCCGGGGAACGGTTTCACCGCGGTCCTCGCGGAGGGGGGGACGCGGGAGGCGCTCTTCGAAGCGTTGCGGGAGCGGCGATGCTATGGGACCTCCTACTCCCGGAAGATCTTCCTCGACTTTCGCGTCGACGATCACTTGATGGGCGAAGAGATCGAGGCGGAAGGGCCTCCCGCGATTGCCTACCGGGTCGTCGGGACCGACACGCTGGCTCGTGTGTGCGTCGTCAAGAACGGCGATCCCGAGTGGCATGTTTCGACGCCGGCCGGGTCGCGGAGAGACAGCGCCTGGTTCGTCGACCCGGACCCCTTCGTGCCGGGAACGTCCGCTTACTACTACCTCCGTGTGGAGCAAGTGGACTCGGGAATGGCTTGGTCAAGTCCCGTGTGGGTGGATTTCTCCGTTGAAACCGGGGTCGCCGAGAGCGCCGAGATCACGGGACAGGACGGGAGGGTGGTCGCTAGCCCCCTGCCGTACGATCCCTCGCGCGGCCCTCTCAGGCTGTCCGTCCCCCCATCGGTCGCCGCGCCGTGCGCGCTCCGGGTTTACTCGCTCGGAGGGCGCCTTGTGAGGGAGCTGGTGGTCCCGAGCGGGCGGAGAGTGGCTTGGGACGGGAGGTACGAGGGAGGGAGGGACGTTCCACCGGGTCTCTACTTTCTGAGAGTCGATGGGGGCGGGCGGGGAACCCGGTGCCCCAAGCTGATCCTTGTGCGCTAGTATCATCACTTGATGGATGTTCTTTGGACGATTGAGAAGGCTGATGGGACGCTCGACGGGAAAGCGCTCTGCGAGAAGCTGAGGTCTCCGCGAAGATAGAGAAGAAGCTGTCTCGCGAGGGCCGCCACAACACAGCTGTATAGGGCGCGAGGCGAATGCACGACCTCCCGTAGGGTAGCCCCGATCGACAGGGACGAGTCTCTAGGAATGATCGGGCGACGATTTCACTAGGGCGTCGAGGCACAGTTCCGCTGGCGTCGCCCGGGCAAGCGATAACGAGCTTCTTCAAAGGAGAAGCCACCATGTTCAAGAAGACCGTCTTTCCAGCCCTCTGCATCACATTCTCCTTCACCGTCCCTGTCTCCGTTGCCGCGTTCCCGCATCTTGACAACCGGACGACCATCATCCGGGAGGATTTCGACGCCCCCTACGACTCTCTCTCGAGATGGAGGTTCATGATCGGCTCCGGCCTGATCACCACTTGGGACGATACGAACAGGGTTGTACGCGTTCACGGCGACTTTGTCGACTCGACCGGCTGCGGAAGCGGCCACTGCGGAGTATTTCATCTGGGAGAGACGACGTACGCGGATTCCAACTACGGATACTGTTCTGCGATGAGGATCAACAAAGGCCTCGAGACCCTCGGCAGCGCAGGATCATGGAGCAGGTTCACCTTGGCGCATCTCTGCAACCTGCCAATCGAAGACATTAACAGCACCGTGTGTCTCGCCAACTATGGGGGCAACGTGGGCTGGTACAAGATGGATATGAATCCTCCTCACCACACGATCTTCTGGCAACCGCCCACGCTGGACCTTCTGCAGGAAGGTGTCTGGATCCAGGGCGTCGTTGAGTGTATCAACGACACCACCAGGTGCTACATCAGCGACGACGGCATCACCTGGATGCAGGTCGGCCCTGCGTCGGAAGTGTCGATCGAAGCCTGCCAGATCGAGATCAAGGTGGAAGTCTGGAATGGGGATCACACAAATGCCTACACCTACGATATCGAATGGGATTGGATGGAACTCTATTCGTTCCCGGATGATCTTCCGGTAGGCGTCGCGGCAGTGGTCCGGAGAGGCTTGTCTTGGGGCGAAGTGAAACGGCTCTTCCAGTAACAATCTGTACGATCAGAAGGCCCATCACTCAAGACCGCTAACCTGGATGAAGCGCGGCTTACCACGAAGACTGACGGCAGCCTCGCCCGTGAGCAGGTCCTTTATGCCGAGGACTGGCGTGGCGCGAGGCTCCCTGGTGATCTCAACGACCTCGAGCTTCCGGCTGACGCCCCAGAAGCAGAGCTCGACCGCGTGGGTTGAATCTGGAAATCCTACGAGGAGCCGGAATGAGTGTGGGAAGGCACGCTCTCGTACACGCGTCAACAATCCGCTCCAGTTGCGCCACGCCTACGCGCAGATGCCACCCGTCGTCTTCGCGGGTCCCGTCCCGAATCTTGTGGAAAAAGGGAAGTGGCGTAGACTCCAGGTGTTGAGAAAACACCCGCCCGTTGGGGCAGGAGGAGATCTACGCCATGGGGCAGGATAGCACGATCGAGGTGGTGTGGGAGTCGTTTCGGGAGAAGCTGGAGGAAGGCCTTCGGAGGCGGATTCGTGGGACGATCGAGCAGGTGCTGGAGGAGGAGCTGGCGGCGGCTCTGGGAGCGGCGCCGAGCGAGCGAACGGAGGAGCGTCGGGGATATCGGAACGGGACGCAGGAGCGGACGGTGGTGACGGAGTGCGGACGTACGACGCTTTCGATTCCTCGGGGACGGATCCGGGACCCGCGCGGGAAGACGTCCGAGTGGCGGAGCGAGATGTTACCGGCGTATCAGCGGCGGACGCGTCGAGTGGACGAGGCGATCCTCGGTGTGTACCTCGCGGGAGCGAACAGCCGGCGGATCCGGACAGCCCTCACGCCGCTTCTCGGGGCGAGCCATCTCTCGAAGAGTGCGATCTCGCGGATCGTGGGGCGTCTGAAGGCGAGCTTCCTCGCTTGGACCGGTCGGGATCTTTCGGGGGAATCGTACGCGGTCCTGTACCTCGACGCGCTCTACCTTCCGGTTCGTCTGGTTCGTCGGGTGGTGAAGGTGCCGGTGCAGGTGGTTCTGGGGGCGCAGGAGAACGGGCAGAAGGTGGTCGTGGCGATGCAGATCGTGACGAGCGAGAGCACGGCGAACTGGATCAGCCTGGTTGGTTCGCTCGCGGAACGGCATCTTCCGGACCCGGTTGTGGTCGTGGCCGACGGAGCGCCGGGCCTCTTGGCCTCGATCCGGAAGACCTGGCCGGGCGCGGTCCTTCAGCGCTGCACGCACCACAAGCTGGAGAATCTGAAGGAGAAGGTTCCGCAGCATGCGCATCCGGAGCTCCTGCGGGACTACCGGGCGATCACGCACGCGCTCTCGGGCGAGAACGCGCTGAAGGCGTACCATCGGTTCGCCGAGAAGTGGGGCGCACTCTGCCCCTCGGCCGTGACGTGTCTCGAGGAAGCCGGGATGGACCTCCTCACCTTCTACCGATTCCCGAAGAGCATGTGGAAGTCGCTTCGGACCACGAACTGCCTCGAGCGCTTGAACGAAGAGTTCCGCCGACGCACGAAGACCCAGGGCTCGTTCCCGAACGAAACCGCCACGCTCGTGCTCTTCTACGGCCTCCTGGCGTTCAAACAGATCCGGATGCGGAAGATCGACGGCTGGAAAGCCATCCCGAAGATGAAGGACGCAGCCTTGAAGAACGTCGCTTAACAAGGTAGTCTCGATGCGCCTGGAACTACGTCAAACCAATTTCCACAGACTTCCGGACACAACCCGGCGGTTAGCGGCGGGGGCGGAATTTATCTGAAGTCACGTGCTGGGGAGCCAGCCCAGACACCCACACGTTAACTCTAGGAAAGACAACAGGTTAAAGACGCACCGTTTTCGCGTTTCGAAACTGGCACCAAGCGCTTTACGCGTTGCGAGGAAAGGGGTTGGGCCACGTCGGCGCCGTG
>JBDRFQ010000141.1:0-7559 GCA_043818685.1 Candidatus Eiseniibacteriota bacterium | reverse complement strand
CGATCCGGATCGCCCGGTCGTTTCTCGGCGAGCACGCGGATCTCTTTCGGGCGAATCCGGATCGGTTCGGCGAGCCGTCGGCGGTCTACGCCATGAACCGCTGGGCGGTCCTCTTCCCCGAGGTCTACCGGGGGGTGCCTGTCCTCGGGGGGCGCGCCCACGCGCTCTTTACACGCGAGGGGAGAATCTACGCGGCGGGCTCCGACTTCCATCCGGACCTCGCGGTGAGCGTGATCCCGTCGATCGCGCGGGACGAGGCGGTCGCGCTGGCGGGTTTCGATCTCGGGTACGTCGAGGGGCGCGACGGGGCACGCGAGGCCTCGCTCTGGATCTACCCGGTTCGGGGAGAGGATCGCTTCGACTACCGTCTCTCGTGGCGCGTTCGGACCGAGATGCAGGATCCGCTCGGGAACTGGGAGTCGTGGGTCGACGCCGGTTCCGGCGAGATCTTCGGGAGGAAGAACCTGTACGAGTTCGTGGACGTGACCGGAACGGTGGCCTCGACGGTGGACGATCCGAACCCCTGTTCGCCGTCCCAAACGGTCCCCGTGAAGGGCGGAAACGTCCAGATCGTCGGCGGCGGCACGACCGCCACCGAAGAGGACGGTTCCTTCTTCATCTCGCACACCGGTTCGGACTCCGTGGATGTCTGGACCCGCTTCTACGGGCCGAGCTTCAACGTCGACAACTTCGCCGGGGACGACTCGCAGGACACCGTTCGCGCCTTGCCCGGGTCTCCGGTCGGACTCCACTGGGACGACTCGAACTCGCACGTAGCCGAGCGGGACGGCTGGCAGCACGCGAACACCGTTCGCGATTTCATCAAGGCGCTCGATCCGGCCTTCACGAGCATGGACTACCGGATGCGCGTGCGGGTGAACCGTACGGACGGATACTGCCCGGGAAACGCCTGGTGGGACGGGCGCGACATGAACTTCTGCGCGACGGGCGCGTCTTACTCGAACACGGCCACCCTCGGCGACGTGGTCTACCACGAGTACGGTCACGGCGTGACCCAGAACGTCTACGGCGGGTACTCCTACGACGGGGCGGTCAGCGAGGGAAACTCCGACATCCTCCCGTTGTTGATACTGCGAAACTCGATGCTCGGGACCAACTTCTACAACGGAATCTGCCACATGGGGATCCGAACGGCGAATCACTCGATGATCTACCCGGACGATCTCACCGGGCAGGGACACCATGACGGGCAGCTGATTTCGGGGTTCTTCTGGGAGGCGCGCGCGAACCTCATCACGACCCACGGCGTCGAGGTCGCCGACTCGATCGCGCAGCACCTGTGGCACTTCTCGAGAAAGTCGGGGCGGCCTTCGAACATGCAGGACCAGGTCACGTGGACCTTCCTCTACGACGACGACGACGGCAATCTCGACAACGGGACGCCCAACTTCGCCGACCTCGCCTCAGCCGCGGCGCAGAGGGGCTTCGAGGCTCCCGTGGTGAGCGAGGGGGTGCAGATCACCCATGCAGGCATTCCGTCCACGACGGACACGGTCTCCTCGCGGACCGCCGTCGCGACGGTCGAAGGCCTATCGGCCGGCATTGATCCTTCATCCATCAAGCTGTGGTGGCGGACCTCGGGTGGCGGTTTCAGCGAGATCCCGATGGCTCCGTCCGGAACGCCGGGAGACTACGAAGCGGAGATCCCGCCCTTCTCACGGAACTCCCGGGTCGAGTACTACATCGAGGCGGCCGACTCCGCCTCCCACGTCGGCCGCTCCCCGACGAACGCGCCGGTCGCGCTGCACCGCTATGACGTGGTGTACCTTTACGATCCATGCGAGGAGGTGGGCGGCTGGACGATCGGGGACTCGACCGACGAGGCCACCGGCGGCGTCTGGATCAACGCGGAGCCGGTCGGGAACGAGACCCGGCCCGAGCACGATGCGACCCCCGGGTCGGGAGAGAACTGCTTCGTCACCGGAAACACCGGAAACGTGAACGGCGGGAAGACGACGCTCTACTCGCCCGTCTACCCCCTCTACGGAAGAGAGGAGGTGGTGGCGCGCTACGCACGCTGGTTCTCGAACGACTTCGAGGCGGTGGGGCCTCTCGTCGGGCGCGACGACTACTGGAACGTCCACGTCTCCAACGACGGCGGAGAGACGTGGGTGAGCGTCGAGGAGACGAACGAGGGGACCGAATCGTGGGTGGAGATCGAGGTACGGATCGACTCTCTCTTTGCCTACGCGAACCTGGTGCGGTTCCGCTTCACCGCCGACGACTCGGGGAGCGCCACCCGCGTTCACGCGGCGGTGGACGAATTCCGGGTCCTCGCCTCGCCCGAGATCTCGACCGCGGTGGCCGAAGGCGGATCCGGCGGCGCCCCGCTCGCCTTCTCCCTCGGGGAGAACCGTCCGAACCCGTTCAACCCGCTCACGACCTTCTCGTACACGATTCCGGCCAAGTCCCGCGTTTCCCTCGACATCTTCAGCGTGAGCGGCCGCCTCGTCCGCTCGCTGGTCGACGGAGTGCAGGAGGCGGGCGGGTACCAGGCCGCCTGGGACGGCACCGACCGGTTTGGCCGGCCGGTCGCTTCAGGCGTGTACTTCTATCGTCTGAAGAGCGGCGGCCTCACAGAGAGCCGGCGGATGATCCTCGTCCGGTAGGCGCCCCGTCTCCGGGCGGAAACGCAGAGGCGGTGAGACACCCGCGTCTCACCGCCTTCCCCTATCAGGACCTCGCGGTCCGGTTTCTCTCCCGCTCAGACGGGCATCAGAAAGCGATGTCCCAGCGGGCATACCAGCGCAGCAGCGCGAAGTACTGGTACCAGAAGTACAGTCCCCCGGGTGCTGTTCGGCCGCGAACATCGAGCTGCCCGGTGACGGCCCCCGCATCCCCGGAGCGCGGGTTGGTCACCTGCGCGCTGGGCGCCTGGCCGGCCAGCGCCGCGCACGGGACCAGGAGCGCGAGTACCAGGACGATCGCTACCAGCCTTCTCGGTGATCTCATGGTCGACCCCTCCTTAAAGAGAACGCAGATCCTGTTGTCCGAGGTCCGGGCGCTTCGTTCGCAATCCACGTGCCAGGGACTCGAGGCGGCGGGGCGATCGCTCGGGATCGGAAGTGCGGGCAGCTTCTTGTGCGGTCCGCGGGGGCATCCCCCGCTCGCGGGGGCGTTTGCCCGCCGCCCTCCCGGCGGCCGGTTGTTGGATTCCTGAACAAAGAAGCTCCGTACGCTCGTTGCAGATGGATCTCGCGCGATTGCAGAAAGCGAGAGGGCCGCTTGCGCCCCCCTCGGGGGATCACTAGACTCGATTCCAGAGGAGGTCTTTCATGCCTCGGGGCGTTCGGATCGAGGAGGTCGAGGCCGGGTCGCCCGCCGGGGGGAGGGGGATCCGCGCGGGGGACCGCCTCTTGCGCGTGAACGGGAGGGAGGTGGAGGACCATCTCGACGTCCGCTTCCACGCGGCTCTCGGCGATCTCGATCTTCTCCTCGAGCGTTCCGGCGAGACGATCCGGATCCGCGTTCCCGAGGAACCGCACCCCCTTCGCGGGCTCGTTCTCGAGGAGATTCGCCCGAGACTCTGCGGTTCGGACTGCATCTTCTGCTTCATCGATCAGCTCCCTCCGGGCGTCCGCCCGTCTCTCCTCGTGAAGGACGAGGACTTCCGGCTCTCGTTTCTTCACGGCAACTACATCACGCTCTCGACGCTACGGGAGCGGGACATCGAGCGGATCATCGAGCAGCGCCTCTCGCCTCTCTACGTTTCCGTGCACGCGGTGGACGACGAGGTCCGCGCCGTGCTCCTCGGGAGGAGGCCGAGGCGGACGCTGCTCCCGACGATGGACCGGCTCCTCCGGGCCGGGATCGAAATCTGGGGACAGGTGGTTCTCTGCCCCGGCGTGAACGACGGGAAGGTCCTCGACGAAACGGTGGACGCGCTCGCGGGCCGCCATCCCGGCGTGAAGGGGGTCGCCGTCGTGCCGGTCAGCCTCTCGGCGCACGCCCGCCCCCACCCGCTCCTCCGCCCCGTGACCGCCGGCCTCGCCCGCGCGATCGTCCTCGAGATCGGGCGGCATCAGGAGGATCTTCTCTCCCGCATCGGGAGCCGCTTCGTCTTCGCCGCGGACGAGCTCCTCCTCGAGGCGGGCGCTTCGATCCCTCCGGCCGGGGAGTACGAGGATTTCGGGATGATCGAAGACGGCGTCGGGATGGTGCGCCGCTTCGCCGATCTCTTCGATGCGGAGCTGGAGCGGACGAGGGGAGGGGGGAGCGCAATCCGTGATCTCACGATCGTAACGGGGACCCTCTTCGCGCCGGTTCTCGAGCCTCTTCTCCTGCGGGCGGAGGAGGCTCTCGGCACCCGACTCAGGCTTCTCCCGGTCGAGAACAGGTTCCTGGGACCCGGCGTGAGCGTGGCGGGGCTCCTCTCCGGGAGGGACATCGTCCGCGCGATCCGGGACGCGGGCGCGGGGGGGATCGCCGCTCTCCCCGCGGAGACGGTCTCCCGTGCGAACGGCCTCCTCCTCGACGACTACACGCCAGACCGGGTGCGGAGCGAGGCAGGGCTCGAGGGGCTTCGCGTCGTGGACGGCCCGGCGGGTCTGTTCCGGCTTCTCCGGGAGGGCTCCGAGGGCGGAGGCGGAGGGGGGACCTATCCGCTCGAGCCGGGAGGACGCGGGCGGGCGATCCGGTAGAGCCAGCTTCCTGGCACCCTCAGCGTGATCTTCTTTCCTTCAAGCATCGGCGCCAGCTCGAGGACGTTCCCGTCCGGGTCCCGTGCCTCGAACGTGCAGAAGGGGCCGACCCAGCCCTCGCCGCCGTGGAAGTGAATTCTGTCTTCGATGAGCCGGACCTCGAGGGGGGTCAGAATCTCCCCCACGATGAGGAGGTCGCCACCCTCCCAGACCGGGTTGTCGGAGAAGCGCCAGATCTGGCGGGTCCCGTACCGATCGGCGCTGTACTCCTCCGTCACGAGGGGGGTTCTCTTGTAGCGCACGTTCCCTTCCTTGATGTCGAAAGCGAGCGTTCCTTTCTCGCGGGTCCAGACGATCGGGCCCCGGTCTCCGTAGATCTCCACGAGCCAGTAGGCGACGCACCCCTCCTTCTGCTTGAAGCGGAGGAGCCACCCCTCCTTCATGAGCTCGATCCTCCTGAGGTCGTCCTCGAACACGTAGAGGTCCGGCGACTCGCGAAGCGGGCTCGAAACGGTCGGCTCGCCGGCGAGGGGCCTCTGTGGGGGACGGATGGGCCCCGTCTCCTTCGTCTCGACGGCTCGGATCGGCCCGGCAAGAAGAAGCAGGAAGAGGGCGGGCGGGACGACAAGGGCGAAAAAGCCGCGGCGGACTCCCAACCGGTGCATGACAACCCCCTTGCGAGGAGGAAACAATTCCAGCTTCAACGTAGACCCGCTTCCCGGGCGCGTCAAGCTCGCTCGGCGCGAGGATCGGTCCGTCCGGTCGATTTCTCGGTTGCTCGTTCCCCCGGTTTGGGTTACTTTCTCTCCCTGCACAGGGTGCGGGAAGCCCCGGAAACGCACGTCCGTGCGCACGGAGGGAACGGCGCAGATGAAACTCGGCATGCTCACCGGCGGGGGCGATTGCCCCGGCCTTAACGCGGTGATCCGCGCAGTGACCCGAAAGGCGATCGTCTCCTACGGCGACACCGTCATCGGGGTCCGGAACGGCTGGAAAGGCCTGCTTCAAGACGAGGTCGTCGATCTGAAGCTCGCGAGCGTCTCGGGGATTCTCCCCCGCGGGGGAACGATTCTGGGGACGTCCCGCACGAACCCGATCGGGAAGCCGGATCAGATGGAGAAGATCCTGTCGAACATGAAGCGTCACGAGCTCGACGCGGTCATCGCGATCGGGGGGGACGACACGCTTCGGGTCTGCCACGAGCTCCACAAGAGCGGCGCGAAGGTCGTCGGAGTTCCGAAGACGATCGACAACGACATCGCCGAGACGGACTACACCTTCGGCTTCAACACGGCGGTGCACATCGTGACCGAGGCGATCGACCGCCTGCACACGACCGCCGAATCGCATCACCGGATCATGGTCGTCGAGGTGATGGGACGCCACACCGGCTGGATCGCGGTGATGAGCGGCCTCGCGGGCGGGGCGGACGCGATCCTGATCCCGGAAATCCCCTACGACGTGGACGAGCTCTGTGGGACGCTCAAGAAGCGCCACGAGGTGAAGCCGTTCTCGATCGTGGTCGTCGCGGAGGGCGCGGTGGAGAAGGGGCAGGACGAGCCGGTCGTCCAGTCGCACAAGCTGGACGAGTTCGGCCATGTCCATCTCGGAGGAATCGGGTCGGTTCTCGCCCGCCAGATCGAGGAGCGGACCGGAATCCAGACGCGCGTGACGATGCTCGGCTACATCCAGCGGGGCGGGACCCCGACGGCGTACGACCGGATCCTCGGCACGCGTTTCGGCGTGCGCGCGGTCGAGGCGGTTCACGAGGGGGAGTTCGGGCGGATGGTCGCCCTGAAAGGGGAGAAGCTCGAGCTCGTCCCCTTGGAGAAGGCGATCCGGGGGCCGAAGCGCGTCGACGACGCCCTCTTCAAGGTCGCGAAGGTGTTTTTCGGGTAGGAACCGCCTTTCCGAGTCGGAGTTCGGGTGCCGGGGACGGAGGTCTCCCGGCGCTTTTTTCTTGATCCGTCGCGTAAAGGGGGCTTGACACGCGCTGTTTGTCCAGCCATGCTTGTAAAGTCGGCTTTACGACAAGGGGGCTTGACACTCCGAAGGGGTCAGGGATGAAAGAGATCGTGGCCAATCGGGTGAAGGTGGAGCGGGTCGCGAAGGGTGTGACGCAAGAGGAGCTCGCCCGGGCGGTCGGGGTCTCGCGGCAGAGCATTATCTCGATCGAGAGAGGGCGCTACGTGCCGAGCCTCCTCCTCGCGCTCAAGCTCGCCGCGTTCTTCGGTTGCCCGACGGACGCCCTTTTCAGAAGGGAGGAGATGACTCGTGATCGATGAGCGCTTTCTCATGCACCGGCTGAAATCGACGAGCCTGGCGGGGATCGTCGGTGCCGTCATGACCGCCGTGATCTTTCTCTATCAGTACTACGCGCGGCACACGGCCCGGTGGGACCTCTTCGCCGTTCTCATGACGATGGGGGTGGTGAAGATCGGGAGCATGGTCTACTACCGTCGAACGGGGTAAGAAACCGGGCGCCGCTTGCCGTTCGCTTGGGGCTCCGGCCTCGGCCGTGGCCTCTCCGCAGGAGGCTCGGCCACGCTCGCTGCCCCTTTGATCTGGATCGGTGCCGGAGGGGAGGTAGACGCCTTGCTTCTCGCCTGGAAAGGAATGGGGCAGTCCGGTCGAATCCAGCTCGCCGCGACCCGCCAGGAAAGGCGTTCCCGGGGAGTTCACCGGCAGGTTCTCCCGTAGCGCCCTCTGCCGGGCTCCAGAGCGAGCAGCTTCCGGCACTCCGCGGGCGTCATGATCTCCCGCTCGCACGCCTCGGCGATCTCGCGCACGCGCCTCAGGAGGTCCGCGTTCTTCGCGAGCCGGCTTCTCCCTCCGTCGAACCAGATGTTGTCCTCGAGCCCGACGCGAACGCCGCCCCCCATCGCGATCGCCGTGGCG